>NZ_JBHVWF010000002.1:0-149371 GCF_042882365.1 Streptomyces sp. NPDC058221
GCTTGAGGTTGACCATCACGTCGACGCCGACGCGGCAGTTGTCCTCGCCATGGGTGTCGAGTCGGCTCTGCCCGCAGATCCTGTCGGTGGTCGCGGCCGTGGCGATACGGACCACCAGACCCGCCGTCCCTCCCGAGACCTGGTGGAAGGTGTGGGCCCCGCCGTGCGCCCAGCCGCGCGGTGCGGCCAGGATGCCGGCGACCTGAGCGGCGGCCTTGTCCGGGTCGACACCCGTACCGTCCTCCACCTCGACCCGGTAGGCGTTGCCGCCACCCGAGGTGACGCCCGCCCGGGCGACCGTGAAGGTGCCGGGGCCCGACGCGGGAATGGTGGTGCTGTGACTGGCCTTGGGCTTCGCACGCGGACTGGCCTTGGGGGCCGGCTCCGTTTTCGCGCTCTTGCCCGGGCTCGCCCCGGACGTCGAGTCGGGGCCGGGGGACGACGCAGGCGCACCCCCGGTGGAACCGTCCGGCCCGGACTCGGCCGCCGCGGCCGGCAGATCGTCCCCGCCGGTCCACAGCGGGGCGGCCAGCACCGCGGCGCACACCAGCGCCGCCGGCACGAGGACCGCGAGCAGCACCCGTATCCGGCTGCGTCTGCGACGCTCCTGCCGTGCGCGCCGCCGCAGCCCCTGGCCGCGCCGCTGTCTCTGCTTCCGTGATGCCTCAGCCGACACGTTCCGCGGACTCCTTCGTTTCCATCGAGTGCTCGTCCGCGTATTTCACGAGGTCGAGGAATCTGTCGTTCCCGGCGACGCCGAGCAGCTCGCCGACGCTGACCGGGGGCGACGTCTTCGTGGTCGTGTCTCCGCCGACCGAGAGGGCGACGGAGCTGTCGCCGTACGCGAAACGCACGACCGTGGTGGTGACGGACTGCGACTGCCGTGGGCGGGAGGCCGTGGTGACGGCGCGGGCCTCGATCCCGCCGGGGAGCGTCGCCGTCCGGCAGCGCACCTTCTTGTCCAGGTCGTCACGGCAGGGCGGCTGCCCGGGGGCCGCGCCGCCCCCCGGAGTGCCCATGGGGCGGACCGAGAAGACGAGGGGGAAGGCCTTGCCGTCCGCCCCGCCCTGATACCGGCTGACCGCGAGGTCCACCGGCCGGACCGGGCCGAACTCCGGTGGCAGCAGCTTGTCGAGCAGCGCCGCGGCCTCCTGCTGGAACCCCTCCTGCCGGACCCGTTCGGCGTCCGGCAGATCCGCCATGGACGACTGGCCGGGCGACGGCGCGATGTGCAGGCGCGAGGGGAGCGGAGAATCCGTGGGGGCGACCCACGACGGCGCCGTGGTCACGGGGGCCGCCGGGACCGAGGGCACGGCCGACGGCGGGATACGCGCACCGCGCGAGGCGGCGGACCAGGTCCCGGCGGGCTCCGCACCGACGCTTCCGCCCCCGCCCCACACCGGCAGGACCGCGCCCAGCACACCCAGCGCCACCACGCCCGTCACCCCCGCCCCGATGGCGGCGCGGGCCCGGACGCGACGGCTGCGGCCCTGCACCAGGGCTGCGGGCACCAGGTCCGGCAGGGCCGGCGCACCGTCGGTCGCCTGCTCCATGGCCGCCCGGATCAGCAGGGCCTCGGCCTCCTCGTCCGGTCCCCGGCGGGGAAAGCGGTCCGAAGACATGTCCACGGCGGTTCTCCTCAGCTTCGGGTGGTGTAGAGGTGGGCGTCGCCCAGCCGCGTGCGCAGGCTGGCGAGTGAGCGCGAGCACTGGCTCTTCACGGTGGACGGGCTGCAGCGCAGCAGCTCCGCGACCGTCTCCACGCTCAGGTCCTCCCAGTAGCGCAGGACGACCATCGCCCGTGCGCGGGGCGGCAGTTCGGTGAGCGCGGCCAGCAGGGTGAGCGTCAGCTCGGGGCCGACCGCGGGTGGCTGGGCGGCGATCGGCGTATGGGCCCGGAAATCGCGCAGCCGGCGGCGGCGCTCGGCGATGTAGGTACGGGTCAGCACGGTCCGGGCGTAGGCGTCGGGGTGTTCGGCGGCGCTTGCCCGGTGCCAGTGCTGGAAGAGCTTCGCCAGCGTCGTCTGGGTCAGATCGCGGGCGCTCTCCGCGTCACCGCACAGCAGATACGCCGTGCGGTACAGCCGGCGCTGGCTCGCCCGGGCGAACTCCTCGAAGCCGTCCGCGCCCCCACTGCCTGCTGCGGCCATCCGTCCCCCCTCTCCGTTTCCCCGGTGGTCCTTGGTGCTCTCTCCCCCTGTACTGAGTGCCGCCGGACCGAAAAGGTTGAAGACGGGTTTCTCCCGGGCGTTCGCTTCCTCCCGGGCGTCCGCCGCGATCAGTCCGGGGCCGGGCTGCTTGAATGGGCGGGTGACCCGAGCCTCCCTGGACAAGCAGCCGCACGAAGTCGCTTCGATGTTCGACGACGTGGCGGCGAACTACGATCTCACCAACGACGTGCTCTCGCTCGGCCAGGCGCGGCTGTGGCGCAAAGCGGTCGCGAAGGCGGTGGCCGCCCGGCCCGCCGAGAAGGTGCTCGATCTGGCCGCCGGGACCGCGACGTCCTCGCTGCCGTTCGCCGCGACCGGTGCGTACGTCGTGCCGTGCGACTTCTCCATCGGCATGCTCCAGGAGGGCAAGAAGCGCAACTCCTGGCTGCCGTTCACCGCGGGCGACGCGACGCGGCTGCCGTTCCGCGACGAGACCTTCGACGCGGTGACGATCTCCTTCGGGCTGCGCAACGTCCAGGACACGGACCAGGCGCTGCGCGAGCTGTACCGGGTGACGAAGCCCGGCGGGCGGGTCGTCATCTGCGAGTTCTCGCAGCCGGTCTGGACGCCGTTCCGGACCGTCTACACCGAGTACCTGATGCGGGCGCTGCCGCCGGTCGCGCGCTCGGTGTCGTCCAACCCCGACGCGTACGTCTATCTCGCCGAGTCGATCCGCGCCTGGCCCGACCAGGCCGGGCTCGCCGCCAGGCTCCAGCAGGCCGGCTGGTCGGAGGTTGCCTGGCGCAACCTGACCGGCGGAGTGGTGGCGCTGCACCGGGGCGTACGCGCCTGACCGACGAGGAGCGGCCCCCCGGCCGCGCGCAACCGCTCCGGCGCGGGGCGCGGCCGACATCGGGGAGCCCTTCGGAGGCAGCCCGGCACGCCCCCATAGACTGCCTTGGCCATGTGCCGCGCGGCACGCGATATTCGAGTCCTCGGGAGATCCGACCGTGACCGAGCCCCTGTCCGAACACAGCGCGGACGTGATCGTCGTCGGGGCAGGCCCGGCCGGCTCCACGACCGCGTACTACCTCGCCAAGGCGGGACTCGACGTCCTCCTCCTGGAGAAGACCGCGTTCCCGCGCGAGAAGGTCTGCGGCGACGGCCTGACCCCGCGCGCCACCAAGCAGCTCGTCTCCATGGGCATCGACATCTCCGAAGAGGCCGGCTGGCTGCGCAACAAGGGCCTGCGCATCATCGGCGGCGGCGTCCGGCTCCAGCTGGACTGGCCGGATCTCGCCTCGTACCCGGACTACGGACTGGTCCGCAAGCGCGACGACTTCGACGAGCAGCTGGCCCGACAGGCGCAGAAGGGCGGCGCGCGGCTGTACGAGCGCTGCAACGTCGGCGCACCGATCAAGGACGAGCGCACCGGCCGGATCACCGGCGTGCACGCGAAGCTCGGCGAGGAGAAGACCCCGGTCACCTTCCACGCCCCGCTCGTCGTCGCCGCCGACGGCAACTCCACCAGGCTCTCGCTCGCGATGGGCCTGCACCGGCGCGAGGACCGCCCGATGGGCGTCGCGGTCCGTACGTACTTCACCTCGCCCCGCCACGACGACGACTACCTGGAGTCCTGGCTGGAACTCTGGGACCGCCGGGGCGTCGAGGACCGGCTGCTGCCCGGCTACGGCTGGATCTTCGGCATGGGCGACGGCACTTCCAACGTCGGCCTCGGCATCCTCAACTCCTCCTCCGCCTTCAAGGAGCTGGACTGGCGCGAGGTCCTCAAGGCGTGGTGCGCGTCCATGCCGCAGGACTGGGGCTACACCCCGGAGAACATGACGATGCCGATCCGCGGCGCCGCCCTCCCGATGGCCTTCAACCGTCAGCCGCACTACACCAAGGGCCTGCTGCTCGTCGGTGACGCGGGCGGCATGGTCAACCCGTTCAACGGCGAAGGCATCGCGTACGCCATGGAGTCGGGCCAGATCGCCGCGGACGTCATCGTCCAGGCGCACGCCCGCTCGACCCCGGCCCAGCGCGAACTGGCCCTGAACAACTACCCGAAGGTGCTCAAGGAGACCTACGGCGGCTACTACACGATGGGCCGCGCCTTCGTGAAGCTGATCGGCAACCCGAAGGTCATGAAGGTCGCCACCCAGCGCGGCCTGACGCACCCGCTGCTGATGAAGTTCACGCTGAAGATGCTCGCCAACCTCACCGACCCGACGGGCGGCGACGCGATGGACCGCATCATCAACGGGCTGACGAAGGTGGCTCCGCGGTCCTGACCCGGCGGGACCCGGCGTAGCGCGCGGGCGGGGACCCCAGATGGCGGGTGAAGTGCCGGCTGAGGTGCGCCTGGTCGTGGAATCCGACCGTGGCGGCCACCTCGGCCGGGCGGGCGCGGGAGAGCAGGAGCCGGCGGGCCCGGTCCACCCGTCTGCCGGTGAGGTAGGTGTGCGGCGGGATGCCGTACGTCCGGGTGAAGCAGCGGATCAGGTGGGTGGGGTGGGCGTGCAGCCGCGCGGCCGCCTCGTCCAGTGATATTCCGGTGGATATGCGGGCATCCAGCAGCTCGCGCAGGCCGGTGGCCAGCCGGTTGGCCTCGCGGCCGGGCGCGCGCGGCAGCGACGTCCGCAGGCGCTGGAGCAGCCGCTCGCGTACGAATGCCAGCCGGGACTCGGCTTCGAAGGCGTCCGAGGGGCTCCGCAGCGTGTCGTGCAGCTGATGAATACGCTGCCGCAGCAGCGCGTCCCCGTGCACCGGGCCGTCGACCGCGGCCCCGGCCAGCCGCTGGGGGAGGACCGCCGAGTCCAGGTAGAGCACCCGTTTGCGGAATCCGGACGGCCGGGCCGTACGTCCGTCGTGCGGGACATGGGGCGGCAGCAGGACGACCGATCCGGCTCCGGCCACCCCGTGCCGATGCCGGTCGACGGCGAAGTCGACCGCCCCCTCGTCCAGGATCATCAGGTCCCAGGTGTCGTGGGTGTGGACCGGGTAGGCGTGGTCGGTGAAGTGCGCGTGGAAGACCTCGGCAATCCCTTGAACGCCGGGTCGCCAGGCGGTGATCGCGGTACGGGGCCGGTCGTCGGGCATGCCAGGAACGTACAAGACCGGCCGCGCCGGGCACGGAACGCTGGGGACATGTCCATCACAGAGGTTCCCGGCCCCGTCAGCATCGGCGAGCGGCTCTCCCGGTTCACCGAGCTCTGGTCCCAGAAGAGGATCGCGGCGGTCAACGACTACGAGGTCAAGGTCGCCAAGCTGAAGGGGGAGTTCGTCTGGCACACCCACGAGGACACGGACGAACTGCTCATGGTCGTCAGCGGGCGGCTCACCGTCCAGTTCCGGAAGGGGGACGTGGTGCTCGACCCGGGCGAACTGGTCGTCGTGCCCCGGGGCGTCGAGCACCGTACGGTCGCCGCCGAGGAGACCGCGATCCTGTTGCTGGAGCCCGCGGGGGTGCTGAACACGGGCGATGCGGGCGGCGCGATGACCAGGGCGGCCGAAGCGCTGGACTGACCCGGATGCCACCGGTGCGGTCCGGTGGGGGCTGTTCAGGGCTGTTCGCCCCGGTTCACAAGCGCCTCGGCGCACAGTGAAGGGCCGAGGCTCCCGAGCGGGGGAGCCACGGCCCTTCGACGTGCGCCGAGGCGCTTGTGAATCCGAGAACTCAGAGGACGCGGACCGCACCCGACGGCGGGTCGTAGTCCAGGGGCTTCTGCACCACACCGGTGGAGGAGTTCTGCGCGCCGACGAACTGGCCGCCGCCCACGTACACACCGACGTGGTACGCGCTGCCCGCGCCGCCCCAGTAAAGGATGTCGCCCGGCTGGAGGTTGCTCAGCGAGACCTGGGTGCCGGCCGTGGACTGGCTCTGCGAGACGCGCGGCAGGTCGACGCCCACCGTGCGGAACGCGGCCTGGACGAGGCCGGAGCAGTCCCACGAGTTGGGGCCGGTGCCGCCGGAGACGTACGCGTCGCCGATCTGCATCTGCACGAAGGAGACGACGGAGGCCGCGGAGCCGGTGGCCGACGAGGAGGACGGGGCCGAGGTGGTCGACGCCGAGGAACCGGACGAGGAGGAGCCGGAGGAGGCGCTGAGCGTCGTGCGCTCGGTGGAGCGGGAGGCGCGCTCGGCGGCCTCCGCCTTGGCCTTCGCGGCGGCTTCGGCCTTCTTCTTGGCCTCCGCCTTGCGGACGGCCTCTGCCTTGGCCTTCTTGGCGGCCTTGGCGGCGGTCGTGGCCGCGGCGTCCTCGCTGGCCTGCGTCTCCAGGTCCAGGGCGACCTGCTGCGTGGCCTCGGCGGACGCTGCGACGGTCGTGGAGAGCCCGGCCGTGATGGTGGGCATCTCGATGGTCTGGGTCACCGGCTCGGCCGCCTGGGCAGGACCGGCAGCGCCTGCGACCGCGATGGTGCTGAGGACGCCACCGGCAACTCCGGCCCGCAGCGCCGTCTTCGAGGCGTTTCGGCGGGGCTTCCGGTGGCTGGGTATGAGAGCGGTTTGGGACATGGGTACTAGCGCTATCAGGGCCTCAGGGGTCCCATCAAGAAACGTGTGTTGCGACACAATTACGTTCGGAATCTGTGAATCCGCTTTCTGGCGGCCCTTATTGACGCCGTAACGGGCAAATCGGGCACCCACGATCACGGCTGTGATCACGGGTTTTCGGCAATACGCCCGAATTGCCCGTCACTTACCATCCGTTCACACTGTTGGCCAAGCCCGCTTGTATGGCAGGGGAGGTTGCGTGATGCAGGTCACAGCATGGTCTCGGTGTGACGGGCATACGAGTGCCTCGCGCGAGAAGAGCGGAACGGGTGAGGAACTGGTGGCGCGTGACGGCCCATTCGTCCGGAAGAGTGGCAATGTCGCGAAGCGTCCACTTCGTCCCCCGTCCGGGCGACCCCGGGCGGCTCCGATCGGTCCCCGGTGTCCCGGGTTGACCCCAGACCGGGGCAGATCCCTATATCACCGCATCGCGTCCATCGCCAATTTGGCGGTTGGCGCTGTGGCTTGATAGAGCAACACCTCTTTGACCAGCGGTGACGGGAGTGAATGTCACGTCTCGTGATCACTCGGCCGCTTCGCGTACGAAGATCACCGCTCATCCGACTTCATGATCGTTCGTCAGGTGGTGGAGATCACAAAGGCGTTGTCGTACCCCGTGTCGCAGATCACAGGACGGCGGGCATAGGATGCGGGGCAGTCGGGCTTGTGAACTGCCTCACATGTGCACGATCTTGGTGAGGTGGCGAGCCAGATTGCCCGATGCGGTCCAACGGTCAAGGACGACTGGAAGGAGCGAGGAGCGTGAATGCCTACGCGCCCATCCTCGTGCTCGGCGCCCTCGGGGCAGGGTTTGCGATCTTCTCCGTGGTCAGCGCCACGCTTATCGGTCCCAAGCGGTACAACCGGGCAAAGCTCGAAGCGTATGAGTGCGGTATCGAACCCACCCCCACTCCAGCCGGAGGCGGCCGCTTCCCGATCAAGTACTACCTGACGGCGATGCTCTTCATCGTCTTCGACATCGAGATCGTCTTCCTCTATCCCTGGGCGGTCACCTTCGACGCCCTGGGGATCTTCGGGCTCGTCGAGATGCTGCTCTTCGTGCTCACCGTCTTCGTCGCCTACGCATACGTGTGGCGCCGCGGCGGTCTGGAATGGGACTGAGGGGCTGAGGGGCACACCATGGGACTCGAAGAGAAGCTGCCCAGCGGCTTCGTGCTGACCACTGTCGAGCAGGCCGCCGGCTGGGTACGGAAGTCATCCGTATTCCCTGCCACCTTCGGCCTCGCCTGCTGCGCCATCGAGATGATGACCACCGGGGCCGGGCGCTACGACCTGGCCCGGTTCGGGATGGAGGTCTTCCGCGGATCGCCGCGGCAGGCGGACCTGATGATCGTGGCGGGGCGGGTGAGCCAGAAGATGGCGCCCGTCCTGCGACAGGTCTACGACCAGATGCCGAACCCCAAGTGGGTCATCTCCATGGGGGTTTGTGCGTCGTCGGGCGGGATGTTCAACAATTACGCCATTGTTCAGGGTGTTGATCATATTGTCCCGGTTGACATCTATTTGCCGGGTTGCCCGCCGCGTCCCGAGATGCTGATCGACGCGATCCTCAAGCTCCACCAGAAGATCCAGGGCTCCAAGCTCGGGGTCAACGCGGAGGAGGCCGCCCGCGAGGCGGAGGAAGCGGCGATCAACGCACTGCCCCTGATCGAGATGAAGGGGCTGCTGCGATGAGCGACCAGGAGCAGGGCGCCAACGGCGTCCCCTCCCCGCGCGACGAGCACGGCGAGGTCATCGGCGTACGCAAGGGCATGTTCGGCGCGAACAACGGCGGCGACACCTCCGGCTACGGCGGGCTCATCCGCACGGTCGCCCTGCCGGGCGCCACCTCGCGCCCGTACGGCGGCTGGTTCGACGAGGTCGCCGACGAGCTCGAAGGAGCCCTGGAGGAACAGGGGCTGCTTCCCGAGAACGCCATCGAGAAGACCGTCGTGGACCGCGACGAGCTCACCTTCCACATCGCCCGCGAGCACCTGCCCACCGTCGCCAGGACCCTGCGCGACGACCCGGCGCTGCGCTTCGAGCTCTGTACGGGGGTGAGCGGCGTCCACTTCCTCGGTGACAAGGGACGCGAACTGCACGCCGTCTACCACCTGCGGTCCCTCACCCACGGCCGGCTCATCCGGCTGGAGGTGTCCGCACCGGACAGCGATCCGCACATCCCGTCCCTCGTCGCGGTCTACCCGACCAACGACTGGCACGAGCGCGAGACCTACGACTTCTTCGGGCTCGTCTTCGACGGGCATCCCGCCCTGACCCGGATCATGATGCCGGACGACTGGCAGGGCTTCCCGCAGCGCAAGGACTACCCGCTCGGCGGCATCGCCATCGAGTACAAGGGCGCCCAGATCCCGTCTCCGGACCAGCGGAGGTCGTACTCCTGATGACCACTCCCCACGCGACACCCCGTGCGACCACCGAGGGGACTGTATATACGGTCACCGGCGGCGACTGGGACGAGGTCGTCGAATCGGCGGCAGCCTCCGACGACGAGCGCATCATCGTCAACATGGGTCCCCAGCACCCGTCCACCCACGGTGTGCTCCGGCTGATCCTGGAGATCGACGGCGAGACCGTCACCGAGGCCCGCTGCGGTATCGGCTACCTCCACACCGGCATCGAGAAGAACCTCGAATTCCGCAACTGGACGCAGGGCACCACCTTCGTCACACGCATGGACTACCTGACGCCGTTCTTCAACGAGACGGCGTACTGCCTGGGGGTGGAGAAGCTCCTCGGCATCGAGGACCAGATCCCCGACCGGGCCAGCGTCCTGCGCGTGCTGCTGATGGAGCTCAACCGGCTCTCCTCGCACCTGGTGTGCATCGCCACCGGCGGCATGGAGCTCGGCGCCACGACGATCATGATCTACGGCTTCCGCGATCGTGAACTCGTTCTCGATGTCTTCGAGCTGATCACCGGCCTGCGGATGAACCACGCGTTCGTCCGGCCCGGCGGCCTCGCCCAGGACCTGCCCCCGGGCACGGTCGACCATCTGCGCGAGTTCGTGAAGACCATGAAGAAGAACCTGCCGGAGTACGACGCGCTCGCCACCGGCAACCCCATCTTCAAGGCCCGTATGCAGGACGTCGGTTACCTCGACCTGACCGGTTGCATGGCGCTCGGCGCCACCGGCCCCGTCCTGCGCTCCGCCGGGCTCCCGCACGACCTGCGCAAGACCGATCCCTACTGCGGGTACGAGAACTACGAGTTCGACGTCCCCACGGCGGACAGCTGCGACGCCTACGGCCGCTTCCTCATCCGTCTCGAGGAGATGCGCCAGTCGCTGCGGATCATCGAGCAGTGCATCGACCGGCTCGAACCGGGACCGGTCATGGTCGGCGACAAGAAGATCGCCTGGCCCGCGCAGCTCGCGCTCGGACCGGACGGACTCGGCAACTCGCTCGACCACATCAGGAAGATCATGGGCACCTCCATGGAGGCCCTGATCCACCACTTCAAGCTGGTGACCGAGGGCTTCCGGGTCCCGGCCGGGCAGACGTACACCGCGGTCGAGTCGCCCAAGGGCGAACTCGGCGTGCACGTCGTCTCGGACGGCGGCACCCGCCCCTACCGGGTCCACTTCCGCGACCCGTCCTTCACCAATCTGCAGGCCATGGCGGCGATGTGCGAGGGCGGCCAGGTAGCCGACGTCATCGTCGCCGTCGCGTCCATCGACCCCGTGATGGGAGGCGTCGACCGGTGACCGAAGCACGTCAGGAAGTCAGTCTGGGGATGCCGCAGCTCCCCGCCCCCGCCTATCCGGCCGAGGTGCTCGCCAGGCTCGAAGCGGACGCGAAGGAGGTGATCGCCCGCTACCCCGGCAGCCGCTCCGCGCTGCTGCCGCTGCTGCACCTCGTGCAGTCCGAGGAGGGCTACGTCTCCCGTACGGGCATGGCGTTCTGCGCCGAGCAGCTCGGCCTCACCACCGCCGAGGTCACCGCGGTCGCCACCTTCTACTCGATGTACCGGCGCAGGCCGAGCGGCGACTACCAGGTCGGTGTCTGCACCAACACGCTCTGCGCGGTGATGGGCGGCGACGCGATCTTCGACCGGCTCAAGGAGCACCTCGGCGTCGGCAACGACGAGACGACCGAGGACGGCAAGGTCACCCTCGAACACATCGAGTGCAACGCGGCCTGCGACTTCGCGCCCGTCGTGATGGTCAACTGGGAGTTCTTCGACAACCAGACGCCCGAGAGCGCGACGCAGCTCGTCGACGACCTGATCGCCGGCCGCACCGTCGAGCCGACCCGCGGCGCCCCGCTGTGCTCGTACAAGGACACCGCCCGGATCCTGGCCGGTTTCCCCGACGAGCGCCCGGGCGCGGTCGAGGCGACCGGCGGCGCCGGACCGGCCTCGCTGATCGGCCTGAAGCTGGCCAAGGGCGAGGTCACGGCGCCGGCCCGCGTGGTGAGCCCGCGCGGCGAGGCCCCGAGCGACGAACCGCAGAAGGGCGCCGAACACCTCAGCTCCCACGACGCACCACAAGAGACCTCGGCATCCGACCCGGACCACCCGGCCGGCCCCGCCGCCGAGGAGGGGGAGTGATGACGTTGGCCGCCGAAATCGACAAGAACGGGACCAGTCCCGAGAAGCTTCTCGCACCGGTCCTCTCCGCCTTCTGGGACGAGCCCGAGTCCTGGACGCTGGAGACCTACCGCCGCCACGAGGGGTACGAGGGACTGCGCAAGGCCCTCACCATGGCCCCGGACGACCTCATCGCGTACGTCAAGGACTCCGGTCTGCGCGGCCGTGGCGGCGCGGGCTTCCCCACCGGGATGAAGTGGCAGTTCATCCCGCAGGGCGACGGCAAACCGCACTACCTGGTGGTCAACGCCGACGAGTCGGAGCCCGGGACCTGCAAGGACATCCCGCTCCTCTTCGCCAACCCGCACAGCCTCATCGAAGGCATCGTGATCGCCTGCTACGCGATCCGCTCCTCGCACGCCTTCATCTACCTGCGCGGTGAAGTCGTCCCCGTACTGCGGCGCCTGCACGAGGCCGTGCGCGAGGCCTACGAGGCGGGCTATCTCGGCACGAACATCCTGGGCTCCGGACTCGATCTGGAACTCACCGTGCACGCGGGCGCCGGTGCGTACATCTGCGGTGAGGAGACCGCACTGCTCGACTCGCTCGAAGGACGCCGTGGCCAGCCCCGGCTGCGCCCGCCCTTCCCCGCGGTCGCCGGTCTGTACGCCTGCCCCACTGTGGTGAACAACGTCGAGTCCATCGCCTCGGTTCCCGCGATCCTGAACAAGGGCAAGGACTGGTTCAAGTCGATGGGCAGCGAGAAGTCCCCGGGCTTCACGCTCTACTCGCTCAGCGGCCATGTCGTGGGACCCGGCCAGTACGAGGCGCCCCTCGGCGTCACCCTGCGCCAGCTCCTCGACATCAGCGGCGGCATGCGCCCCGGCCACCGGCTCAAGTTCTGGACCCCGGGCGGCTCCTCCACCCCGATGTTCACCGAGGAGCACCTCGACGTGCCCCTCGACTACGAGGGCGTCGGCGCCGCCGGTTCCATGCTCGGCACCAAGGCGCTCCAGTGCTTCGACGAGACGACCTGCGTCGTGCGCGCCGTCACCCGCTGGACCGAGTTCTACGCCCACGAGTCCTGCGGCAAGTGCACGCCGTGCCGTGAAGGTACGTACTGGCTCGTCCAGTTGCTGCGCGACATCGAGGCCGGCAAGGGCCAGATGTCCGACCTGGACAAGCTGAACGACATCGCCGACAACATCAACGGCAAGTCGTTCTGCGCCCTCGGCGACGGCGCGGCCTCGCCGATCTTCTCCTCGCTCAAGTACTTCCGCGAGGAGTACGAGCAGCACATCACGGGCAAGGGCTGCCCCTTCGATCCTGCCAAGTCGACCGTCTGGGCCGACGACAAGAACGCTCACCGGGGGGTGAACGCATGACAGTCACCACAAGTGCGCCCTCCGGGGGCGGCGAGGCGGCTCTCCCGCCCGAGGACCTCGTCACGCTGACCATCGACGGCATCGAGATCAGCGTGCCCAAGGGCACCCTGGTCATCCGGGCCGCCGAACTCCTCGGCATCGAGATCCCGCGCTTCTGCGACCACCCGCTCCTCGACCCGGCCGGCGCCTGCCGCCAGTGCATCGTCGAGGTCGAGGGCCAGCGCAAGCCGATGGCGTCCTGCACCATCACCTGCACCGACGGCATGGTCGTCAAATCGCAGATCTCCTCGCCCGTCGCGGAGAAGGCCCAGAAGGGGGTGATGGAGCTCCTGCTCATCAACCACCCGCTGGACTGCCCGGTCTGCGACAAGGGCGGCGAGTGCCCCCTGCAGAACCAGGCGATGTCGCACGGCGGCGCCGACTCCCGCTTCGACGGGAAGAAGCGCACCTTCGAGAAGCCCGTACCGATCTCCACCCAGGTGCTGCTGGACCGCGAGCGGTGCGTGCTCTGCGCCCGCTGCACCCGGTTCTCCAACCAGGTGGCGGGCGACCCGATGATCGAGCTGATCGAGCGCGGCGCGCTCCAGCAGGTCGGCACCGGCGAGGGCGACCCGTTCGAGTCGTACTTCTCCGGCAACACCATCCAGATCTGCCCCGTCGGGGCGCTGACCTCGGCGGCGTACCGGTTCCGCTCCCGCCCCTTCGACCTGGTGTCGACGCCGTCGGTGTGCGAACACTGTGCGGGCGGCTGTGCCACCCGCACCGACCACCGGCGCGGCAAGGTCATGCGGCGGCTCGCCTCCAACGACCCCGAGGTCAACGAGGAGTGGCTCTGCGACAAGGGCCGCTTCGGCTTCCGGTACGCGCAGCAGCGCGACCGGCTCACCACCCCGCTGGTGCGGGGCGATTCCGGTGAGCTGGAACCGGCGAGCTGGCCCGAGGCGCTCGAAGCGGCCGCCGCCGGACTCGCCGCGGCGCGCGGCCGGGCCGGGGTCCTCACGGGCGGCCGGCTGACCGTCGAGGACGCGTACGCGTACGGCAAGTTCGCCCGGATCGCCCTGGACACCAACGACATCGACTTCCGGGCCCGGGTGCACAGCAGCGAGGAGGCCGACTTCCTGGCCGCCCGCGTCGCCGGGCGCGGACGCGACCTGGACGGTGCGGGGGTCACGTACACCTCGCTGGAGAAGGCCCCGGCCGTGCTGCTGGTCGGCTTCGAGTCCGAGGAGGAGGCGCCCGGCGTCTTCCTGCGGCTGCGCAAGGCGAACCGCAAGCACGGGCAGCGGACCTTCGCCGTCGCCACGCACGCCACCCGCGGGCTGACGAAGGCGGGCGGCACGCTGCTGCCCGCGGCCCCCGGCACCGAGACGGAGTGGCTGGACGCCATCGCGGGCGGTGTCGGCCTGGACGGCGACGGAGCCGCCGCGGCCGAGGCGCTGCGCGGCGAAGGCGCCCTGATCGTGGTGGGCGAACGGCTGGCCGGTGTGCCGGGCGGGCTGAGCGCCGCGGTACGGACGGCGACGGCCACCGGCGCCACCCTGGTGTGGATCCCGCGCCGGGCCGGCGAACGCGGTGCGGTGGAGGCGGGCGCGCTCCCGTCCCTGCTGCCCGGCGGCCGCCCGGCCACCGACCCGCGGGCCCGGGACGAGGTGGCGGCCGTCTGGGGCGTCGCCGAACTCCCGGCCGGCTTCGGCCGCGACACCGGCCAGATCATCGAGGCCGCGGCCACCGGCGAACTGGGCGCACTGCTCGTCGCCGGCGTAGAGACCGCGGACCTGCCCGACCCCGGCCGGGCCCTGGAGGCCCTGGACCGGGTCGGATTCCTGGTCTCGCTGGAGCTCCGCCCCAGTGAGGTCACCGACCGCGCGGATGTGGTGTTCCCGGTCGCCGCGGTCGCGGAGAAGTCCGGCACCTTCCTCAACTGGGAGGGCAGGGCGCGGATGTTCGAGGCCGCGCTGAAGCCGGAACAGATGACCCGGACCCTCGCGCCGGGCGACGCCCGGGTGCTGCACATGCTGGCCGACGCGCTCGACGTCCACTTCGCGCTGCCGGACCTGAAGTCGGTGCGCCGCGAGCTGGACCGCCTCGGCGGCCGGCCGGGCAGCCACGCGGACGACCCGCGCGAGCCGGCCCAGCCGCTGCCCCGGCCGGGCGACGGCGAGGCGGTCCTCGCGGGCCACCGGATGCTGCTCGACCTGGGCCGGCTCCAGGAGGGCGATACGGCGCTGGCCGGCACCCGGCACGCCGCGGTCGCCCGGCTCTCCGCCGTCACCGCTGCAGAGACCGGCGTCAAGGACGGCGATCTGCTGTCCGTCAGCGGCCCGGCGGGCAGTGTCGAACTCCCGCTCCAGGTCACCGACATGCCGGACCGGGTGGTCTGGGTGCCGCTGAACTCCACCGGACGGGGCGTGCCGGCCGGTACCGGCACCCAGCCCGGCGGCCTGGTGCGGATCGGTCCCGCCGCACCGGGTACTCCCGACGTCACACCGGAGGTGCGAGCGTGACTGCCTTCGCTCAACTGGCCGCGGTTCCGCACGGCGGAGTGCTCGCCGCCGAGGACCTGTCCATGTTCGGCACCGACCCCTGGTGGCTCGTCGTCATCAAGGCGGTCTTCTGCTTCGCGTTTCTGATGGTGACCGTGCTCTTCTCCATCGTGTGGGAGCGCAAGGTCGTCGCCTGGATGCAGCTGCGCATCGGTCCCAACCGGCACGGTCCCTGGGGCATGCTCCAGTCGCTCGCCGACGGCATCAAGCTGATGCTGAAGGAAGACGTCATCGTCAAGCGGGCGGACAAGTTCATCTACATCCTCGCCCCGATCGTGGCCGCCGTACCGGCGTTCATGGCCATCGCGGTGATCCCGTTCGGCCCGTCCGGCAACGAGGTCTCGATCTTCGGGCACCGTACGGCGATGCAGCTCACCGACCTGCCGATCGCGATGCTCTACATCCTCGCGGTCGCCTCGGTCGGGATCTACGGCATCGTGCTGGCGGGCTGGTCGTCCGGATCGACGTACCCGCTGCTCGGCGGCCTGCGCTCGTGCGCGCAGATGATCTCCTACGAGATCGCGATGGGCGCCGCGTTCGCCTCGGTCTTCCTCTACTCCGGGTCGATGTCGACCTCGAAGATCGTGGAGGCCCAGCAGGACCGCTGGTTCATCATTCTGCTGCCGGTCTCGTTCATCATCTACATCATCACGATGGTCGGTGAGACCAACCGGGCCCCGTTCGACATGCCGGAGTCCGAGGGCGACCTGGTCGGCGGCTTCAACACCGAGTACTCGTCGATCAAGTTCGCGATGTTCATGCTCGCCGAGTACGTCAACATGGTCACCGTCTCCGCGGTCTCCATCACCCTGTTCCTGGGCGGCTGGCGGGCCCCGTGGCCGATCAGCACCTTCTGGGAGGGCGCGAACCACGGCTGGTGGCCGATGCTCTGGTTCGTCATCAAGGTCCAGCTGCTGCTGTTCTTCTTCATCTGGCTGCGCGGCACGCTGCCCCGGGTCCGCTACGACCAGCTGATGAAGCTGGGCTGGAAGGTCCTGATCCCGGTCTCCGTGGTCTGGCTGATGCTGGTCGCCACGGTGCGGGCCCTGCGCAACGAGGGCTACGACTACTCGAAGATCCTGCTCTACGTGGCCGGGGCCGTGATCGCGATCCTGCTGATCTCCTTCGTCGTCGACATCTTCCGCGACAAGAAGGGCCGGGCCGAAGCGGCCGACGCGGAACCGGAGCCGGCGTTCGACCCGATGGCGGGGGGGTTCCCGGTGCCACCGCTGCCGGGACAGACCCTGCCACCGGTGCCGAGGCGCAGGCCACGCCGCGAGCGGGAGCTCGTTGTCAGTGGTGGCGCGGATACTCAGAGTGACGGAAATCCGAGTGACGGAAAGGAGGCCGACCATGTCTGAACTGCCTGAGTCGCAGGGGTCCCAGGGCCCGCCGAAGGCCACCGGGCCGACGGGGTCGAGTGTGGCTTCCGGGGGCTCGGGGGCCGGCGGGTCCGCCCAGTCCCCGCAGTCCTCGGACGACAAGTTCCAGAATCCGGTGGCCGGCTTCGGCGTGACCTTCAAGGCCATGTTCAAGAAGCGGCTGACCGAGCAGTATCCGGAGACGCCGAAGGTGACGGCGCCGCGCTTCCACGGCCGGCACCAGCTCAACCGCCACCCGGACGGCCTGGAGAAGTGCATCGGCTGCGAGCTGTGCGCCTGGGCCTGTCCGGCCGACGCGATCTATGTCGAGGGCGCGGACAACACCGAGGAGGAGCGCTACTCCCCGGGGGAACGCTACGGCCGCGTCTACCAGATCAACTACGCGCGCTGCATCCTGTGCGGACTGTGCATCGAGGCCTGCCCGACCAGGGCGCTGACGATGACCAACGAGTTCGAGCTCGCCAACACCACCCGCGAGAGCCTCATCTACACCAAGGACGAGCTGCTCGCGGGCCTGGAGGAGGGCATGGTCGACAGCCCGCACGCGATCTTCCCCGGCACGGACGAACAGGACTACTACCGGGGCCTGGTGACCGAGGTCGCTCCCGGTACGGAACGCCAGACCGCCGTCTCCAAGGGTGAGAAGCCGTCGGACGGCGACAGCGAGAGCAACGGCTCGGCACAGGAGGTGGACGCATGACCGGCCTGGCCGCAGCGGCCTCCCAGACGTCCACGGGCGAGGCCTTCCAGTTCTGGGTGCTCGGCACCGTCGCCGTGATCGGCGCGCTGTCCACCGTGCTGATGAAGAGGGCCGTGCACAGTGCGCTCAGCCTCGCCGGGACCATGATCATCCTGGCGGTCTTCTACCTCGCCAACGGCGCCTACTTCCTGGGCATCGTCCAGATCGTCGTCTACACCGGCGCGATCATGATGCTGTTCCTCTTCGTGGTCATGCTCGTCGGTGTGACGGCGGCCGACTCGCTGAAGGAGACCCTCAAGGGCCAGCGCTGGCTGGCCGTCGCCTGCGGGCTCGGCTTCGGCGTCCTGCTGATCGCCGGTATCGGCAACGCCTCGCTGCACAGCTTCAACGGGCTCGGCGCGGCCAACGCCGAGCACGGTGGAAACGTGGAGGGGCTCGCCAGCCTCATCTTCACCAAGTACGTCTTCGCCTTCGAGATCACCGGCGCCCTGCTGATCACCGCGACCGTCGGCGCGATGGTGCTCACGCACCGCGAGCGCACCGAACGGGCCAAGACCCAGCGGGAGATGTCCGAGGAGCGCGTACGCAGCAGCCACCTGCCGCCGCTGCCCGCCCCCGGTGTCTACGCCCGGCACAACGCCGTGGACATCGCCGGTCTGCTCCCCGACGGCACTCCGTCCGAACTCACCGTGATGCAGACGCTGCGCAAGCGCGGCCAGATGCGCGATGTGTCCAACGAGTCGCTGGCCGAGCTCAAGGCACTGGAGCAGCGCTCCGGTGAACGGCTCGGCCGGGACGACGCCGAAGAAGAGGAGGTCGCCAAGTGAATCCGGTCAACTACCTCTACCTCGCCGCTCTGTTGTTCACCATCGGCGCGTCCGGGGTGCTGATCAGGCGGAACGCGATCGTGGTGTTCATGTGCGTGGAGCTGATGCTCAACGCCTGCAACCTCGCGTTCGTCACCTTCTCCCGTATGCACGGCAACCTCGACGGCCAGATCATCGCCTTCTTCACGATGGTCGTCGCCGCCGCGGAGGTCGTCGTCGGGCTCGCGATCATCGTGTCGCTGTTCCGTTCCCGCCACTCGGCCTCGGTCGACGATGCCAGCCTGATGAAGCTGTAGAGGGGCGCTTGTACCGTGGAGAACCTGATTGCGCTGCTTGTCGCGGCGCCCCTGCTCGGAGCGGCGGTGCTGCTCTGCGGCGGCCGGCGGCTCGACCGTGTGGGCCACTGGCTCGGCACCCTGCTCGCCGCCGCCTCCTTCGTCATCGGCGTGGTGATCTTCCTCGACATGCTGGGGAAGGGCGCCGAGGACCGGGCCCTGCACCAGAAGCTGTTCAGCTGGATTCCGGTCGAGGGCTTCCAGGCCGATGTGGCCTTCCAGCTCGACCAGCTGTCGATGACGTTCGTCCTGCTGATCACCGGTGTGGGCACGCTGATCCACATCTACTCGGTCGGCTACATGGCGCACGACGAGCGCCGCCGCCGCTTCTTCGGCTATCTGAACCTGTTCCTCGCGGCGATGCTGATCCTGGTCATCGCCGACAACTACCTGCTGCTGTACGTCGGGTGGGAGGGCGTCGGTCTGGCGTCGTACCTGCTCATCGGCTTCTGGCAGCACAAGCCCAGCGCGGCCACCGCCGCGAAGAAGGCCTTCCTGGTCAACCGGGTCGGCGACATGGGCCTGTCGATCGCGATCATGCTGATGTTCACCACGTTCGGCACCTTCGCCTTCGGCCCGGTCCTGGAGGCCGCCGGCGGCGATCAGGCGAGCGAGGGCAAGCTGACGGCGATCGGCCTGATGCTGCTGCTCGCCGCGTGCGGCAAGTCCGCCCAGGTCCCGCTGCAGTCCTGGCTCGGTGACGCGATGGAGGGCCCGACCCCGGTCTCGGCCCTGATCCACGCCGCCACCATGGTCACCGCGGGCGTCTACCTCGTCGTCCGGTCCGGCGTGATCTTCAACAACGCCCCGGACGCACAGCTGGTCGTCGTGGTCGTCGGTGCGGTCACGCTGATCTTCGGAGCCATCGTCGGTTGCGCGAAGGACGACATCAAGAAGGCCCTCGCCGGGTCGACGATGTCGCAGATCGGCTACATGATGCTGGCCGCCGGGCTCGGCCCGATCGGCTACGTCTTCGCGATCATGCACCTGGTGACGCACGGCTTCTTCAAGGCCGGGCTCTTCCTCGGCGCCGGTTCGGTCATGCACGGCATGAACGAAGAGGTCGACATGAGGAAGTACGGCGGCCTGCGGAAGTACATGCCGGTCACCTTCATCACCTTCGGTCTCGGCTACCTCGCCATCATCGGCTTCCCCGGACTGTCCGGCTTCTTCTCCAAGGACAAGATCATCGAGGCGGCCTTCGCCAAGGGCGGCACCGAGGGCTGGATCCTCGGCGCGGTCACGCTGCTGGGCGCCGCGATCACCGCGTTCTACATGACGCGCGTGATGCTGCTGACGTTCTTCGGCGAGAAGCGCTGGCAGCCCGACGCGGACGGCCATGAGCCGCACCCGCACGAGTCCCCGAAGTCCATGACGATCCCGATGATCGTGCTCGCGTTCGGCTCGGTCTTCGCCGGTGGCTTCTTCTCCATCGGCGACCGCTTCCTGCACTGGCTGGAGCCCGTCACCGGCCACGACCACGGCGACGCACCGGTCAGCGCGACCACCGTCACCGCCGCCACCATGGTGGTGCTCGTCATCGGTGTCGGCATCGCCTGGGCGATGTACGGCCGCAAGCCGGTGCCCGCAGTCGCCCCGCGCGGCTCGCTGCTCACCCGGGCCGCGCGCCGCGATCTCCTCCAGGACGACTTCAACCACGTGGTCCTGGTCCGCGGCGGCGAGCACCTCACCCGCTCGCTGGTCTACGTCGACCACACCCTGGTCGACGGCGTCGTCAACGGCACGGCCGCCTCGATGGGCGGGCTCTCCGGCCGGCTGCGCAAACTGCAGAACGGCTACGCCCGCTCCTACGCGGTCTCGATGTTCGGCGGTACGGCGGTTCTCATCGCCGCGACCCTGCTGATGAGGGCGGTCTGATCACATGTCCTTTCCCCTCCTGACAGCGACGGCGGCGCTCCCCGCGATCGGCGCGGTCGCCACCGCCGCCGTCCCGGCCGCGCGGCGCACGTTCGCCAAATGGCTGGCGCTGCTCTTCTCGCTGGCCACCCTGGTCCTCGCGGGAATCGCGCTCGCCCGCTTCGAACCCGGCGGCAGCCGCTACCAGCTCACCGAATCGCACGCCTGGATCAAGGACTTCGGGGTGCGGTACGAGCTGGGGGTGGATGGCATCGGGGTGGCGCTCATGGCGCTCACCGCCCTGCTGATCCCCTTCGTCATCCTGGCCGGCTGGCACGACGCCGACCCCCTGGAGACGAACTCGTCGCGGTGGCGCCCCACCCAGGGCTTCTTCGCCCTGATCCTCATGGTCGAGGCGATGGTGGTCCTCTCCTTCGAGGCCACCGACGTCTTCCTCTTCTACATCCTCTTCGAAGCCATGCTCATCCCGATGTACTTCCTCATCGGCGGCTTCGGGGACCGGGCCCACACCGGCAGCGACGAGAACGCCGCCGCCCAGCGCTCCTACGCGGCCGTGAAGTTCCTCCTCTACAACCTGGTCGGCGGCCTCATCATGCTGGCCGCGGTGATCGGGCTGTACACGGTCACGGGGACGTTCTCGCTCTCCGAGATCGCCGAGGCCCGGGCCAACGGCACGCTGTCCATGGCGACAAGCACCGAACGCTGGCTCTTCCTCGGGTTCTTCTTCGCCTTCGCGGTGAAGGCCCCGCTGTGGCCGCTGCACACCTGGCTGCCCAACGCCATGGGCGAGGCGACCACCCCGGTCGCCGTGCTGATCACCGCGGTCGTCGACAAGGTCGGCACCTTCGCGATGCTGCGCTTCTGCCTCCAGCTCTTCCCGGAGGCCAGCAAGTGGGCCACCCCGGTGGTCCTGGTCCTGGCGCTGATCAGCATCGTCTACGGGGCGTTGCTCGCCGTCGGCCAGCGCGACATCAAGCGGCTGATCGCCTACGCGTCGATCTCGCACTTCGGCTTCATCATCCTGGGCATCTTCGCGATGACGAGCCAGGGCCAGTCGGGCGCGACGCTCTACATGGTCAACCACGGCATCTCGACCGCCGCGCTGATGCTGGTGGCGGGCTTCCTGATCACCCGCCGCGGATCGCGGCTCATCGCCGACTACGGGGGAGTGCAGAAGGTGGCCCCGGTCCTGGCCGGCACCTTCCTGATCGGCGGTCTGGCCACCCTGTCGCTGCCGGGGCTCGCCCCGTTCGTCAGCGAGTTCCTGGTCCTGGTCGGCGCGTTCTCCGCGTATCCGGCGGTCGGCATCATCGCCACCACCGGGATCGTGCTCGCCGCGATCTACGTCCTCGTCCTCTACCAGCGGACGATGACGGGACCGGTCAAGGCCGAGGTCCAGGGCATGGCGGACCTCAAGGTCCGTGAGCTGGTGGTGGTCGTCCCGCTGATCGCACTGCTGATCTTCCTGGGTGTCTATCCGAAGCCGCTGACCGACATCGTCAACCCGGCGGTGCAGCACACCATGTCGGACGTACAGAAGAAGGACCCCCAGCCCGAGGTGGAGGCCGCCCAGTGAGCGCAACAGCTGTCCACAGCCTGTGGACAATGGCGGGCGGGGTGACATCGGCCGCCCCTGACGAGAAGTTCAAGGCGCCGGTCATCGAGTACGCCCAGCTGACCCCGGTCCTGATCGTGATCGGAGTCGCCGTCGTGGGCGTGCTCGTCGAGGCCTTCGTGCCGCGCCGGGCCCGCTACTACACGCAGGTCTTCCTGACCGTCCTCGCCCTCGTCGCCGCGTTCGCCGCGGTGGTCGGCCTGGCGGCCGGCGGATACGGGACGACGAAGGCGCACATCGCCGCGATGGGGGCCGTCGCGATCGACGGGCCCGCCCTGTTCCTCCAGGGCACCATCCTGCTGACGTCACTGGTCGCCGTCTTCACCTTCGCCGAGCGGCGGCTCGATCCCGAGTCGCACGGAAACCGCATCGACTCGTTCGCCGCGCAGGCCGCTTCGGTCCCCGGCAGCGACAGCGAGAAGGCCGCCGTCAAGGCCGGGTTCACCACCACCGAGGTCTTCCCGCTGATCCTCTTCTCGGTGGCGGGCATGCTGGTCTTCCCCGCCGCCAACGATCTGCTGACGCTCTTCGTGGCCCTGGAAGTCTTCTCGCTCCCGCTCTACCTCCTGTGCGCCGTCGCCCGCCGCAAGCGGCTGATGTCGCAGGAGGCCGCGGTGAAGTACTTCCTGCTCGGCGCCTTCTCCTCGGCGTTCCTGCTCTTCGGGATCGCCCTGCTGTACGGGTACGCGGGCTCCGTCTCGTACGCGAAGATCGCCTCCGTCGTCGACGGCTCCATCCAGCAGATCGACCCGGCGCTCGCGGACACCATGGGCAACGACGCGCTGCTGCTCATCGGCGGCGCGATGATCCTGACCGGCCTGCTCTTCAAGGTCGGCGCCGTCCCGTTCCACATGTGGACCCCGGACGTCTACCAGGGCGCCCCGACCCCGGTCACCGGCTTCATGGCCGCGGCCACGAAGGTCGCCGCGTTCGGCGCGCTGCTGCGCCTGCTGTACGTGGTCGTCCCGGGCCTCACCTGGGACCTGCGGCCGGTCATGTGGGGCGTCGCGATCCTCACGATGCTGGGCGGTGCGATCGTCGCCATCACCCAGACCGACATCAAGCGGCTGCTGGCCTACTCCTCGATCGCGCACGCCGGCTTCATCCTGGCCGGTGTCATCGCGGCCACGCCGGAGGGCATCTCCTCGGTCCTCTTCTACCTGGCCACGTACTCCTTCGTGACGGTCGGCGCCTTCGCCGTCGTCACCCTGGTGCGTGACGCGGGCGGCGAGGCGACGCACCTGTCGAAGTGGGCCGGGCTCGGCCGGCGCTCCCCGCTGGTCGCCGCGGTCTTCGCGGTGTTCCTGCTGGCCTTCGCCGGTATCCCGCTGACCTCGGGCTTCTCCGGGAAGTTCGCGGTGTTCAAGGCCGCGGCCGACGGTGGCGCGGGCGGACTGGTCGTCGTCGGTGTGATCTCCTCGGCGATCGCCGCGTTCTTCTACATCCGGGTCATCGTGCTGATGTTCTTCAGCGAGCCGAAGGCGGACGGCCCCACGGTCGCCGTCCCGTCCCCGCTGACGATGACCACGATCGCGGTCGGTGTCGCGGTCACCCTGGTGCTCGGCCTGGCCCCGCAGTACTTCCTGGACCTGGCGAGCCAGGCGGGAGTCTTCGTGCGGTAGCGCGCGCACCACTGCTGGGAGAGCGCCGGACGGGCTTGGAGGTCAAGCCCGTCCGGCGTTGTCGTAGGCGGCGCCTATCGTGGCAGGGGAGAGCGCAGGGACAGAACGGGACAGGCCGTCGGGGGAACAGAGCGATGAGCAGGACGGGCGGGACGGGCGTGACGGACGTGACCATGGGTGTGACCGGGAGCGATGCGCAGGAGACGCTGCACCGGGTTTTCGGGTACGAGACGTTCCGGGGTGAGCAGGAGGCCGTCGTCGACCATGTGGTCGCGGGCGGGGACGCCGTCGTGCTCATGCCGACCGGTGGCGGCAAGTCGCTCTGCTACCAGATCCCGTCCCTGGTCAGATCCGGTACGGGCATCGTCATCTCGCCGCTGATCGCCCTGATGCAGGACCAGGTGGACGCCCTGCGGGCGCTGGGTGTGCGGGCCGGATTCGTCAACTCGACGCAGGATCTCGACGAGCGGCGCTCCATGGAGGCCCAGTTCCTCGCCGGTGAGCTGGACCTGCTGTACCTGGCCCCGGAGCGGCTCCGGCTGGAGTCCACCCTCGGCCTGCTCTCCCGTGGCGAGATCTCCGTCTTCGCGATCGACGAGGCGCACTGCGTCGCCCAGTGGGGCCACGACTTCCGGCCCGACTACCTGGCCCTGTCCGTGCTGGGCGAGCGCTGGCCCGCCGTACCGCGCATCGCACTGACGGCGACGGCCACCGAGACCACACACCGGGAGATCACCCAGCGCCTGGGCATGCCCGATGCCAAGCACTTCGTGGCGGGCTTCGACCGGCCCAACATCCAGTACCGCATCGTGCCCAAGGCCGACCCGAAGAAGCAGCTGCTGTCCTTCCTCAAGGAGGAGCACGCCGGGGACGCGGGCATCGTCTACTGCCTCTCGCGCAATTCGACCGAGAAGACCGCCGAGTACCTCTGCCGCAACGGCATCGAGGCCGTCCCGTACCACGCGGGCCTGGACGCCGGCACCCGAGCGGTCCACCAGTCCCGCTTCCTGCGCGAGGAGGGCCTGGTCGTCGTCGCGACGATCGCCTTCGGCATGGGCATCGACAAGCCGGACGTGCGCTTCGTCGCCCACCTCGACCTGCCGAAGTCCGTCGAGGGCTACTACCAGGAGACCGGCCGGGCCGGCCGTGACGGCGCCCCCTCCACGGCCTGGATGGCCTACGGGCTCCAGGACGTCGTCCAGCAGCGCAAGCTCATCCAGGGCGGCGAGGGCGACGAGGCCTTCCGCCGCCGGGCCGCCTCGCACCTGGACTCCATGCTGGCGCTGTGCGAGACGGTGCAGTGCCGCCGGGCCCAGCTGCTGAAGTACTTCGGCCAGGAGCCCACCTCGGCCTCCTGCGGCAACTGCGACACCTGCCTGGCCCCGCCCGAGACGTGGGACGGCACGGTGGTCTCCCAGAAGCTGCTGTCCACGGTGGTACGGCTGAAGCGGGAGCGCGGACAGAAGTTCGGCGCGGGCCAGATCATCGACATCCTGCTGGGCCGCAAGACGGCCAAGATCATCCAGTTCGACCACGACCAGCTCTCGGTGTTCGGCATCGGCGAGGAGCTGGCCGAGGCGGAGTGGCGGGGCGTGGTCCGCCAGCTGCTGGCCCAGGGCCTGCTCGCGGTCGAGGGCGAGTACGGCACGCTGGTGCTCACGGAGGAGAGCGGTTCCGTCCTCGGCCGGGAGCGCGAGGTGCTGCTCCGCAAGGAGCCGAAGAAGGTGGCCCCGTCCCGTTCCTCCTCGTCGAAGAGCGGCAAGGGCAAGGCGGCCGCCGTCGCCGACCTCCCGGAGTCGGCCGTCCCGGTCTTCGAGGCGCTGCGCGCCTGGCGCGGCGCCCAGGCCAAGGAGCTGGGCCTGCCGGCGTACGTGATCTTCCACGACGCGACGCTGCGGGAGATCGCCGCGCTGCGGCCGGGTTCGCTCGCGGAGCTGGGCGGCATCAGCGGACTGGGCGAGAAGAAGCTGGCGACGTACGGGGAGGGCGTGCTGGAGGTACTGGCGGGGCTCCCGGGGGACGCGGCACCGGGCGATGCGGGGGCGGCGGAGCCGTCTGCTTCTGCCCCGGTCCCGGCCCCGGCGCCTGCACCCGCCACGGCCACAGCTGCCTCTCCCACACCCCGGGTCCGGGTGCCCGATCCAGCGCCTGCACCCGCCGCTCCGGCCGCCGATCCGGAGTTCGGCTGGGACGAGGAGCCGCCGGAGTTCGACTGAGGCGGATACCGAGTTGCGGCGGCCGGTCTACTCGGAGGCCGCCGCCCGGCGCCTGGAGACGATCGCGGTCAGATCGAGGTCGACCGTGAAGGGCGCGGACACCTTCATCCGGTCGTGGAAGATCCCGGTGGAGGTGTACGCCCCGGTCGCCGGCTCCAGCTCGAAGACGTACACCACCGCGTGGCCGTCCTGGTTCTCCACCCGCCAGTAGTGCGGGATCTTCGCCCGTGCGTACTTCACGGGCTTGGTCTCCCGGTCACGGGTGACGGATTCGTCGGACACGACCTCGATCGCGAGCAGCACGCTGCTCGCGGGGAACCGGGTCTGCCGCAGACTCTCGACCGCATCGGCTCGGACGACGACCACATCGGGCTCGGGCCGGTTCTGGAAGTCGACGTCGATGGTGAATTCCCGCACGACGTCCAGGTCGGACGGCGCCAGCGACTGCAACTGCCAATTGAAGAAGTCGACCGCCCGCGAATGAAAGAGGGTCTGCGGACTCACGAAAACCAAGCTCCCGTCGATCAGCTCCGTATGCGGAGGCAGATTCGGGAGTGTGTCCAGGTCATCGGCGGTCCAGCCGCCCACGGGCGGAACCGCCCACCGCGGCTCGGAGGCCTCGGGTTCGATGCTCATCAGTGCTCCCATGCGCCGGAGTCTGGCGGGTCCGTCCAGCGTATCCGCACGAAACCGGCTCGGGCCTGCCTGAACGTGTGAACGAGTCACGCGTCGTTGACCACCGTCCCCCCGGGCCGCCCGCCGACCCAGGCCCTACCCGCCGCCCCCCGACTGGTTCGACTTGTCCTGGCGGACGTTGCGGAGCACCGCGTGGGCCGGCCAGTGGTCGCGGACCAGACGGCGCATCGCGCTGCGGCTGCCGCGGTCGGTGCCGACGAAGCGGGCGAGGCCCGCCGCCGAGACGAGGGCGGCGAGGGTCCGGCTGCGGTGGTCGGGGAAGCCGGCCTGCTCGGCTCCGACGAACCGCTGCCTGGCATGGGCCGCCAGGTCCTTCGCCACCACCGGGTGGCGGTGGTACGGCAGCAGGCCGAGGAAGCGGTGGGTCTCGCGGCGCAGGACGCCGCGCTCCACCAGGGCGTCCAGATACATGCCCTCGACCTGCCGCCCGGCGTGCCGCACCCAGCCCTTGGCCGACACCCCGGAGAACCGCCCGCCCTTGCCGGGCGCCGGCAGGCTCCGCATCACCGCGGCGAGCACCGGGTCCGGCGGCTCCAGCGGGTTGGCCACCTGGAAGTGCCCGCCCTGCCCGGTGACCCGGCCCTGGAGCTCCAGCTCCGCCAGGGCCGCCCCGGCCATCGCGTACTCCAGGAAGCGGTTGCGGCAGAACGGTTTGCCGCGCACCGGGTCCAGGGCGAGCAGCAGAAGTTCCTCGGGAAGTGCCGGTACCGGCGGGGTCGGCATCATGGCGCGGACACGATCCGTCCGGTGACCTCACCGAGACCGACCCGGGTGCCGTCCGGGCCCGGTGCCCAGGCTGTCAGCGTCACGGTGTCCCCGTCCTCCAGGAACGTCCGCTTGCCGTCGGGGAGTTCGAGCGGATCGCGGCCGTTCCAGGTGAGTTCGAGCAGTGAGCCGCGCTGGGCCGGCTCGGATCCGCTGACGGTGCCGGAGCCGTACAGGTCGCCGGTGCGCAGCGAGGCGCCGTTGACCGTCATCTGCGCCAGCTGCTGGGCGGCCGTCCAGTACATGGTGGAGAACGGCGGTTCCGCGACGACCTGGCCGTTGATCGCGACGGAGATCCGCAGGTCGAAGCCGCCGGGCTCCTCCTCGTCCGCGTCGTCGAGATACGGCAGCAGCGCGAAGTCACGGGCGGGCGGGGCGGTGCGGGCGGCGTCCAGGGCCTCCAGCGGCGTCACCCACGCCGATACGGACGTGGCGAACGACTTGCCGAGGAAGGGGCCCAGCGGGACGTACTCCCATGCCTGGATGTCCCGCGCCGACCAGTCGTTGAGCAGCGACAGGCCGAAGACGTGCTCGCGGAAGTCGGCGAGGGCGACGGGGCGGCCCTGCTCCGAGGCGACGCCGACGACGAAGCCGACCTCCGCCTCGATGTCCAGCTTCACGGACGGACCGAAGACGGGGGCGGGGTCGGCGGGTGCCTTGCGCTGTCCCGAAGGCCGCGCCACATCCGTGCCCGAGACCACGACCGTGCCCGAGCGGCCGTGGTAACCGATCGGCAGGTGCTTCCAGTTGGGGGTCAGTGCGTCGCCGTCCGGGCGGAAGATCCGGCCGACGTTGGTGGCGTGGTGCTCGCTGGCGTAGAAGTCGACGTAGTCCGCCACCCGGTAGGGCATATGGAGCGTCACGGAGTCCACCGGGTGCAGCAGCGGCTCTATGTCCGCGCGGTGGGCCGGGACCGTCAGCCACGCGGTCAGCGCCCGGCGCACATCGCTCCAGGCGGTGCGGCCGGCCGCGAGCAGTGGCATCAGGTCGGGCTGGGCCAGCAGTTGCGCGTAGGGCGAGCCGAGGGCCAGCGCGGCCGCTCCGGCGTCCAGCACATGGCTGCCGATACGGACACCGACGCGTCGTTCCCCGGGCCGGTCGGGGGTGGAGAAGACGCCGTACGGAAGGTTGTGCGGACCGAAGGGATCGCCCTCGGCCACGTCGAGCGGGCTGCTCTGCTCGGGCATCTGTTGCTGCCTCGCTTTCCAGGTCGCTTGGGGGACACGTTACGTCGGGGGTGTCACCCGGCGGCAGAGCCCCAACCACCCCCTCCCCATGCCCGGAAAGTCCCGCCGTATCCCCGCGCACCCGGAGGAACGCGAGGACCGGCGGCGTGGTTCACCCGGCCGTGCGCGGAATGCGCTTCTCCCAGGTCCGGTGGAAGACGACCTCGTCGCCGTCCTTGCACACCACCTCGTTGGACGTGATGAAGTCGCTCGCGTCGGCGCTGATCTCGGAGCGCGTCTCGATCCGCGCGTCCCACGCCAGTTCAGGCCGGTGCAGCCGGATCGTCCAGTCGGAACGGGTGCGGGCGGAGAGCGGGTCGCGTTCCTGGACCGTGTACGTCTCCACCGCGTCCTCGGTGAATTCGAGGCCGTCCGGGTAGACCCGGGTGCCGCCGTAGCGCGGGTCCACCTCCATCCGCCACTCGCCCTTGGCGACATCGCGGATCACCAGCCGCTCGGGACGCTGCTCGTCGAGTGTGGCCGGGTAGACGACGCCGAGCGGCTCCGACTGCTCCGGCTCCTCGAAGTGGATCGCGGGGTCCTCGGTGTGCCGGCGCACCGGCAGTTCGACGAAGCTGCCCTCGGCGTCCAGGGTGAAGCCCGCCGAGCCGGCCTGCGGCCAGATCCACGGCCAGTACGAGGAGGAGACCGCGAGCCTGATCCGGTGGCCGGGCGGGAAGGTGTGGCCGATGCCGTTCAGCTCGAACGTCACGTCCTCGGTCGCCCCCGCGGGCCAGTCCTCGGCGCGGTCCCGGCCGTGCCGGGCGGCGAGGTTGAGGACGCCGCGGGTGACGAGCGTGGAGGAGCCGTCGGGGGCGACGTCGCACAGCCGGGCGATCGCCTGGCCTCGGGTGACGTCCATCCGGATGCGCAGCCGCACCCGGGGGCGGCCCAGGATCTCGATCGGGGCGGCCTCGACCGGGAATTCGAAGGACACCGACTTGGCGTCCTCGTCGCGCTGGTCGGGCGGCAGGTCGGCGTCGTTGCCGAACGGGAAGAACCGGCCCGCGTCCACCCCGGTCTGCTGCGGCGAGTCGACGGTCTGCGGCCCGCCCTTGAGGGCGTACGCGACCGGCGAGACGTTCTCCGAGGGCCAGCTGGTGTCCCCGACCCAGCGGCCGGGCAGCGTCTCGTACACCGTGGCGGGCCGGTGCGACTCGCTGATCCAGGACCTCAGCAGCGGCTCCGCCATGACGCCGGTGTCCTTGCCCTTCAGATGCTGGTCCCACCAGCGCAGCGTCTCCTGGAGGAAGCCGATGCCGGGCCCCGGCGGCAGACCGCGGTCGGGGTACTGGTGCGACCAGGGCCCGATCAGCCCGCGGACCTTCGCCGGGTCCAGGTGCTCGACGAGCCGGAGCACGGTGTCGCGGTACGGGTCGTGCCAGCCGCCGACCGCGAGGACGTTCGCCTTGATGGCGGAGTAGTCCTCGCAGACGCTGCCGTGCCGCCAGTAGTCGTCGCGCGTCTGGTGCGCCAGCCAGGTGTGGATGAACGGGTCGACGGCCTCCAGCCGGTTCAGCCACATGTCCTTCCACGCGTCGCCGACCTGGGCGGGGTCCGGCGGCCGGGAGACGAAGGCCAGCATCGTCGCCGCCCAGGCGTGCATGTCCACGGCGAGGACGGATCCGCCCATGTAGTGGACGTCGTTGTCGTACCGGTCGTCCGCCGAGCAGACGGTGACGATCGCCTTCAGCGGCTCGGGGGCGAGCGCGGCGATCTGGAGGGAGTTGAAGCCGCCCCAGGAGATGCCGAACATGCCGACCCGGCCCGAGCACCACTCCTGCTGGGCGAGCCAGTGGACGACGGCGACGCCGTCGGCGAGCTCCGTCGCGTCGTACTCGTCGCCCGGCAGCCCCTCGCTGTTGCCGTGGCCGCGCACGTCGACCCGCACCGAGGCGTAGCCGTGCCCCGCGTACCAGGGGTGGCGCTGCGCGTCGCGCGGCGCGGTCCAGTCGCTCAGCCGGTACGGCAGGTATTCGAGCAGCGCGGGCACCGGTTCGTCGGTGACCGGCCGCCAGATCCGCGCGTACAGCCGGGTGCCGTCCGGCAGCGGGATGCGGATGTCCTCGTGGGTCGTCTCGTACGGGAACTCGGTCTCGATGTGCATGGGGCTACCTCAGTGGACGGGGTGCATGGTGCGCTTGAGCCAGGGGGCGGCGGCGACGACGGCCACACCGGCCGCCACCGCGATAGCGCCATTGACACCGAAGTAGGCGGGGTTGGAGACCTCGCCGTACAGCTTCACGATCTGGGCCTGGATGCCGTTGGCGAGGGCCAGCGAGAGGAACCAGAGCGCCATCGTCTGGCTGGCGAACGCCTTCGGGGCGAGCTTCGTGGTCGCGGACATGCCGGAGGTCTCCAGCAGGATGTCGCCGAGGCCGAGCAGCAGATACGAGCCGACGATCCACCAGGCGGCCATCTTGTAGCTGTCCCCGGAGTGCCCGGAGGTCGGCAGGACCATCAGCAGGAACGAGAGCCCGCCGAGGATCACGCCGATCGCGATCTTGTTGGACGCGTGCGGCTGGCGGGTCCCCATCCGCGCCCAGACGGCGGCGACCACCGGGGCCAGCGCCACCTCGAAGGCGCCGAGCGCCGAGGCGTACCAGGAGGCCGGGAAGTGGAAGCCGAAGATCTCTGTTCGGGCGTTGGTCGATGCCAGCAGCATCATCGTCGAGTACGCCTGGAAGAGGATGAAGTTGAAGACGACGGAGGCCAGGAAGAGCACCACGTACGGACGCAGCCTGCCGCGCTCCTCCGGGGTGACCCGGGGGCTCCGGAACATCACCGCGAAGTAGACGACCGGGGCGATCACCGAGATGAGGGTGAGCAGGTCGACGAAGCGGTCCATGGTGAGCCAGCCCGCCAGCGCCAGTGCGGTGGCGAGCGCGGCGACCACGACGACGCCGACGACGATGAGCCGCACGGCCCGGCGCATCGGTGCGGGGGCCAGCGCGAATTCGGCGGTCTTCTTACGCCCGGCCAGGTGACGGCGGCCCAGTACGTACTGGATCAGGCCGAGCGTCATACCGAAGGCCGCGGCCGAGAAGCCCCAGTGCCAGCTCGCGTGGTCACCCAGCCAGCCGGTGATCAGCGGCCCGAGGAACGCGCCGATGTTGATGCCCATGTAGTAGAGGGCGAAGCCGGCGTCACGGCGCTCGTCGTCGGTGCGGTAGAGCTTGCCGACCATGGTGGCCACATTGGGCTTGAGCAGGCCCGTTCCGGCGCTGATCAGGCCCAGGCCGACCCAGGTCATGGCGTTGGTGGGCACCGCCATGGCGTAGTGCCCGAAGGCGATGAGGATGCCGCCGTACAGGACGGCGCGGTACGAGCCGAGGATCCGGTCGGCCAGCCAGCCGCCGGCCACGGAGACCAGATAGACGAGGGTGCCGTAGGCGGCGGAGACGGACGCGGCGGTGCCGGCCTCCATCCCCATGCCGCCGTTGGCGACGGTGTCGGCGAAGTAGAGGACCAGGATCGCCTGCATGCCGAGGAACGAGAACCGCTCCCAGACCTCCAGGCCGGACAGGGTCATCAGACCCCGTGGCTGGCCGAAGAAGGCGTGGTCGTCGCCGGGTGGGGGCTGGGCGGACTCGGTGTCGGCAGCGGTGTGGGACAAAGGGACAACTCCTGATCGTATGAGCTGATCCCGAACATACCGGCGGTGGCGGGAAGGCGCCCACGGTGATCCAAAGGGGACCGGATACGCTGACTTGAGTGATGACAGCGACACATCGACATTCCGTGTGATCGTCAGCAGACAGGAGATCCCCTCGTGACCGTCGTCGGGCCGTTCGGACTGAGCGTGCGGGACCAGGCTCTTGAAGCCGGTGTCCAGGCCGGTTTGGCTGCTGTCGAGTCGGGGCTGCTCGATGCGACCAAGAGCGAGGTGCCCTTCATCACAGAGGCCGCGCAGCACCTGGTGCACGCGGGCGGCAAGCGGTTCCGGCCGTTGCTGGCGATGCTGGCGGCCCAGTTCGGTGACGCGGAGGCCCCCGGTGTGGTGCCCGCGGCCGTGGTCGTCGAGCTGACGCATCTCGCGACGCTGTACCACGACGACGTGATGGACGAGGCCGACGTGCGGCGCGGGGTCGACAGCGCCAATTCCCGCTGGGGCAACTCGGTGGCGGTGCTGACCGGCGATTTTCTCTTCGCGCGCGCGTCGCACATTCTGGCCGACCTCGGCCCCGAGGCCGTGCGCATCCAGGCCGAGGCGTTCGAGCGGCTGGTCACCGGCCAGATCCTGGAGACGGCGGGACCGCGTGACGGCCGCGACCCGGTCGAGCACTACCTCGAGGTGATGCGCGGCAAGACCGGTTCGCTGGTCGCCGTGGCCTGCCGCTTCGGCGCGATGATGGCCGGTGCCGACGATGCGGCGACCGACACCCTCACCCAGTACGGCGAGCGGCTCGGTGTCGCCTTCCAGCTCGCCGACGACGTCCTCGACATCGCCTCCGACTCCCACGAGTCCGGCAAGACCCCCGGCACCGACCTCCTCGAAGGCATCCCGACGCTGCCCGTGCTCCATCTGAGGGCGCAGGCCGCGGCCGACGGCAAGCCGGACGACCTGGAGCTCGTCGCGCTGCTGGACGGCGATCTGACCGAAGGCGACCGGCTCGCCGAGGCGCTGCGCCGGCTGCGCGCCCACCCGGCGCTGGACCAGGCGCGGCGCGACACCATCCGGTACGCGGAGGAGGCACGGGCCACGCTGGCCCCGCTGCCCGTCTGTTACGCCAGGTCCGCGCTGGAAGAGATGTGCGACGCCGTGGTGCACCGCGCGGGCTGAGAAGCGCTGCGCGCCGACCCCTACGGGATGGCGGAGCAACGGCCTCCCGGTGTCATCCCGAAGAGGTAGGTGGAGTTGCTCCCGGGGGCTGACGCCTGAAGCGGCCCGATTTGGTCAGATGGAGAACAACCACTCCTGACCAAAACGGGTGAGAATGGCGGCACGGAGTGGACGAGTGCATCCCGACGGAAGCCGCCGACCACGGAGGTAGGGCACACATGGCACCGAACGACAGCGCAGGGACCAACGGCACGACCGGGCACGGAACCGGAGGCGCCGTCGCAGGCCGCCGGAAGGCGGTGCGCTACGTCGTCCCCGTCGCGGTGGCGGGAGTGGCGGCCGCGACGATCGGGCTGGTCCCGGCGCTCGCGAGCTCGGGCGACCCGGATCTGCCCGAGATCACCGCGCAGAAACTCATCGAGAAGATCGCCGCCTCGGACACGGAGCAGCTGTCCGGCACGGTGAAGATCAGCACCGACCTCGGCATCCCCTCCCTGGGCGGACTGGCCGGCTCCTTCGTCCCGGACGGCGCGGGCGACAAGGGCTCGGCCGACGCCGACCCGCAGACGAAGCTGACGGAGCTGGCCTCCGGCACGCACACCCTCCGGGTCGCCGCCGACGGCCCCGACAAGCAGCGGGTGTCCATCCTGGACAACGCGTCCGAGTACAGCCTCATCCACAACGGCGACCAGGTCTGGGCGTACGACAGCAAGTCGAACGCGGTCTACCACGCCAAGGAGAAGGCAGCGGACGCCGCGAAGCGCGGCGAGCACCGGGCCGCCCCCGACGGCGTACCGGCCACCCCGAAGGCCTTCGCCGAACAGGCACTCAAGGCCGCCGACGGCACCACGTCCGTGAAGGTCGAGGGCACCGCGCAGGTCGCCGGCCGCGACGCCTACCGGCTGGTCATCAAGCCCGAGCAGAGCGGCTCCACGATCGGTTCGATCACCGTCGCGGTGGACGCGAAGAGCGGCGTGCCGCTCAAGTTCACGCTGCAGCCCAGCAGCGGCGGCAAGACGGCCGTCGACGCCGGATTCACCTCGGTCGACTTCGGCAAGCCGGACGCGTCCTCGTTCTCCTTCACCCCGCCCAAGGGCGCGAAGATCACCGAGGCGGACAGCGCGGCAGGCAGGCACGAGAAGGCGCAGAAGGCCGAGGGCGGCCTGAGCGGGCTGAGCGAGCTCAAGGGTCTGAACGTGATCGGCAAGGGCTGGAACAGCATCGCCGAGATCAAGGGCCCCGGTGGCGGCAAGGGCGCCCCGTCGAAGGCGTCGGGTGACGTACCGGCCGAGGCGCAGGAGCTGCTGGGCTCGATCGGCGACAAGGTCACCGGGAAGTTCGGCTCGGGCACGGTCTTCAAGACCCGCCTGGTCAACGCCCTGATGACCGATGACGGACGGGTGTACGTCGGCGCGGTCACCAAGGACGCGCTGGTGAAGGCCGCGAACGCCGGCTGACACCACCTGGCTGTATGCACCAGCAGTCCGCCCCGCCGTAGCCTCCATACGGCGGGGCGGACGCGATCCGCGACCGCTGCCCGCATCGCGACCCATCGGGAGTAGCCATGACAGGTGCCGACATCGCGCCCGTGATCGAGCCCGTACCCGTGAGCGAGCCGGTGCCCGTGATCGAGACCCGGGGCCTGACCAAGCGATACCGGGGCGGCCAGCTCGCCGTCGACGGGCTCGACCTCACCGTCCCCGGCGGCAGCGTCTTCGGCTTCCTCGGCCCCAACGGCTCCGGGAAGACCACCACCATCCGGATGCTGATGGGGCTGATCGACCCGACGTCCGGCACCGCGAGCGTCCTGGGCCACTCCATGCCGGCCACGGCCCGCACGGTGCTTCCGCAGGTCGGGGCGCTGATCGAAGGGCCCGCGCTGTACGGGTTCCTGAGCGGCCGGGACAACCTCGTGCGCTACGACCGCGCCGACCCCACCGCCGATCCGCGTACGCGCAACGACCGCGTCGGCCACGCCCTGGACCGGGTCGGCCTGGCCGCCGCGGGCGCAAAGAAGGCGCGGGCGTACTCACTGGGCATGAAGCAGCGCCTCGGCCTCGCCGCCGCCCTGCTCAGGCCCCGCCGGCTGCTCGTCCTGGACGAGCCGACCAACGGCCTGGACCCGCAGGGCATGCGGGAGATCCGCACCCTGGTCCGGGAGCTGGCCGCCGAGGGCACCACGGTCTTCCTCTCCTCCCACCTCCTCGACGAGATCGAGCAGGTCTGCACGCACGCGGCGGTCATGGCACGCGGCCGGCTGCTCACCCAGGGCCCGGTCGCCGATCTCGCGGCGGGCACCCGCGGCCGGCTCGCCGTCACCACCCCGGACCCGGCCGACGCCGCCCGCGTCCTCGACGAGCACGGGATCGGCGGAGTCACCGTGGACGGCGAGCGGGTACGCGCCGACGCCCCACCGGGCTCCGTCGAACTGTCCGACCTGAACGCGGCCCTGGTGCAAGCCGGGGTCCGGGTACGGTCCTTCGGCGTCGAACGGGCCTCGCTGGAGGACGCCTTCGTCGCGCTCACCGGAGAGGGATTCGATGTCGCAGGCTGAACCGACGCAGGCCGATCCGCCCCAGGCCGATCCGTCGCAGGCGGAACAGGTACCCGGGGAGACGACGCACCCATCCCGGCGCAACCCCCTGTGGACGCTCGGCATCCTGCGCTCCGAACTGACCACCACGCTGCGCCGCTGGCGCACGATCGCCCTGCTCGGAGTGCTGGCCGCCGTCCCCGTGCTGATCGGGATCGCGGTGCGCATCGAGACGGCCGACGGCTCACCGGCCGGCCCCGGCGAGAGCGGGGCCGGCCCCGCGTTCCTCTCCCAGGTCACCAACAACGGCCTCTTCCTGGTCTTCGCCTCCCTCGCCGCCACGCTCCCGGTCTTCCTCCCGATGGCGGTGGGCGTCATCGCGGGCGACTCCGTCGCGGGCGAGGCCAACGCGGGCACGCTGCGCTACCTGCTGGTCGCCCCGGCCGGCCGGACCCGGCTGCTGCTCACCAAGTACGCCACCACGCTGGCCTTCTGTCTGATCGCGACCCTGGTCGTGGCGGTGTCCGCACTGATCGTGGGCGCGCTGCTGTTCCCCGTCGGCGATGTCACGACGATCTCCGGCACCCGGATCGGCTTCGGCGAGGGACTGGTGAGAGCGGCGGTCATCGCGGTGGCGGTCGCCGTGTCACTGATCGGCTTCGCGGCGATCGGACTGTTCGTCTCGACCCTCACCAACAGCGGCATCGCGGCCATGGCGGCCACGGTCGGCCTGCTGATCACGGTGCAGATCCTGGACACCATTCCGCAGCTGCACGGGATCCATCCGTACCTCTTCCCGCACTACTGGCTGTCCTTCGCGGACCTGCTGCGCGCCCCCGTCTACTGGGACGACCTGCTGAAGAACCTGGAGCTCCAGGGCCTGTACGCGGCGGTGTTCGGCTCGGCGGCCTGGGCACGTTTCACGGCGAAGGACATCACCGCCTGACCGGGCCGGCTGTCTCACCCGTACCGTCGGCCGGGCGAGCCGTCCCCCGATCGGCTCGTCGCGGCACGAACGGCACGAACGGTGTGGAAGCGCTGGAACAAGCCGACACGCTACGTTCCGTTTCCACGTGAGCATTGTTCGACTTTTGGCGACGGGCTGTCAACAAGGATTGGCTCGAACAGCCCTATGCTCACCGAATGATCACATCGCCGAGTTCACTGCGCCGCAGCGAGAGCTCACGCAGGGCGACCCTGGAAGCCGCCCTCGACCTGTGCACGGAGAAGGGGTACGGCCGCGTCACGGTCGAGGCCATCGCCGCGCGGGCGGGTGTCAGCAAGAAGACGATCTACCGCTGGTGGCCGTCAAAGAGTGCGGTGCTGCTGGAGGCGTTCACGGAGGCCCTGGTCCTGGCCACCCCGTTCGCCGACACCGGCGACATCGCCGCGGACCTGCGAACCCACGTGGCGAGCGCGGTCGGTGTCCTCTCCGTACCGCCCTTCGGCCCCGCGTACGCCGGAATACTCTCCGAGGTCCATCACGACGACGACTTGGCCGAAACAGTTCGCACCCAACTGATCGAACCCCGCTTCGAAGCAGCGGTCGACCGCCTGCGCAGCGCCCAGGAAAAGGGCCAGATCCCGCCGGGCGCCGATCTGCGGCTGGCGGTGGAGATGCTCTACGGCCCGGTCTACTACCGCCATGTGCTGCGCAAGCCGATGCAGGACGCGGAGGCGGTGGCGACGCTGGTCGAGCACGTGCTGCGGTCGCTGGGGGCGGTGGCGGGCTGACGCCGACGGGCGGGGGAACGGGCCGCCGTGACCCGCCGGTCGCCGTCAGTCGTCGGGCGCACCGGGCCGATCGTCCGCGCGGCCCGCCTTCCGCCAGATCACGGTCATGCCGAGCGCCAGCACGGCCAGGGCCACGACGACGATGACGGCCTTGAGCGCGGAGTCCACCAACAGGTGGTGGACGAGGTCGGAGGACTCCGCTGCGACGGCGGTCATCACCAGCGGTCCCGTCGTCGGTTCCGAGACGGCCCGTCCTCCAACCTCCGGGCAGCGGCGCGCAGTCCGGCGCGCACTGCGGGGTCCGCGTAACGGCGTACTTGGTCGAGCCTGCCCCTGCGTTTGAGGGTCAGGGCGATGGTGAAGACCACCAGCGCCAGTACGACGAGGACGCCCGCCACCAGGGCGAATCTGATCAGCATGAGGTTGAGGTACGTCTCCACGAAGGGCCTCCGTAGTTTTTTTATCACGACCGTGATACCAGCCTTTCTATCACAGCAGTGATAGAAAGGTTGCATGCCGAAGTACGTGGATTCCGAAGCCCGCCGTCGCGACGTCGTGGACGCGCTTTTCCGAGTGGTCGTCCGCGATGGCCTGCAGCGCACGTCGCTGCGCGCCGTCGCGGACGAGGCCGAGCTCAACATCGGTTCCCTGCGCCACTACTTCGCCAGTCAGCAGGAGTTGATGGATTTCGCGATGCAGTCGATGCTCGACCGGCTCGGCAGCCGGCTGGTGGAGCGCGTCGAGCAGATCGGGAAGCTGAGCGCTCACCCCCGCGCCGAACAGGTCCGACTGGCAGCCGACCTCCTGGCCGAGCTGCTCCCGCTCGACGAGCGACGCCGCGCCGAGGTCACCGTCTTCCTGGACTTCAACGCGGCCGCACGCACCAATCCGGACTTCGGTGACCTCTCGCGCCAGGCCGCCGCCGGCGCGAGAAGGCTCGTGCGCCGCGTCCTCGCCGCGCTCGACGAAGCCGGAACCCTGAGCCCTGGCCGTGACCTCGACATCGAAACCGAGCGTCTCGCCGCGCTCCTGGACGGACTCGGGCTCGGCGCCGTACTGCACCCGGACGTCGTGAGCCCGCGGATGTGCGTCGAAGTGCTGCACGCGCACCTGGGAGATCTGCGGTGCAGTTGATGCCGTTGGCCGTGCGCTGAAGCACAGTCGGCCCTGGAACCCCCTTGTGATCACACATGGTTTGCTCTAACTTTTGCATGCGCGTTTGCAAATCACACCTGGGGGTGGGCGTGGCGTTCTGGATGGCGGCAGCGTCGGTGTGGGGTGTGCTGCAGTTGCTGCTGCTCACCTGGCCGGTGCGGACGGTGCGCTGGCCGACGGTGTTCCTTGCCCTCGGGGTGGGGGCGTACGGATGTGGCCTTGCATCGATGCTGGTGGAGCTGGTGACCGCACGGCAGTTGGCTGCCTCGCGCCACGAAACCGTCAGCGCTGTGCTGGACACCGTGTCGTGGACGACCGCTCCGGTCGCGGAAGAACTGATCAAGATCGCCCCCAGGGCCTGACCTGGACCTACGAGTACGACCCGGCCGGGCACCTGGTCTCCGAGAGAGACTTCGACAGCCGCACCCTCACCTATGCGCACGACCAGGCGGGCGGGCTCACCGCACACACCGACCCGCTGGGCCAGGTCACGCGCTACACCCACGACGCACTGGGCCGCATCCTCACCAAGGACGCAGCCGGGCAACGCACCACGTTCCGCTGGTCGCCGACGGGCGATCTCCTCCGGGCCACAAGCCCTGGAGCGGCCCTGGAGCGGACGTATGACCCAGCCGGCCGCATGACGTCCGAGACGGTCAATGGCCTCACTCTGCAGCTGGACTACGACGCCTCGGGCAACCTGGTGGGCCGGGAGACTCCCACCGGCGCCGTCTCCACGTACACCCACGACCTCGCCGGACAACGCACGGGCCTGACAGCATCCGGACGGACTGTCACCCACGAACTCGACCCGGCGGGCCGGGAATCCAGGCGTTCCTGGAACGGCGTCCTCTCCCTGACCCAGCGCAGGGACCCGGCGGGCCGCATCACCACCCGTTCGTACGCGACCACGGTCCCGCTCCTGAACCACACCCACACATGGCGCCCCGACGGGCACCTCACGGCCACCGACGACACCAGCTACAGCCTCGACGCCACCGGCAGAGTCACCCACGTCAACGCGGACACCTGGCAGGAGTCGTACGCCTACGACCAGGCGGGCAACCAGACACAGGCCGCCTGGCCCGAGGCCCTCCCGCACTCAGAAGCCACCGGTGTCCGCACGTACACCGGAACCCGTATCCAAACCGCGGGCAGCATCCGCTACGAGCACGACGCCGCCGGCCGCACCACGCTCCGTCAGAAGACGCGCCTCTCCAGGAAACCCGACACCTGGCACTACACCTGGGACGCCGAGGACCGTCTCGTCCGAGTGATCACCCCGGACGGAACCGCTTGGCGCTACACCTACGACCCGCTGGGCCGCCGCACCACGAAGCAACGCATGGCCTCCGACGACACGGTCGCTGAGGAAACGGTCTTCACCTGGCAGGGCAACACGCTCATAGAGCAGACGACGGCATCCTCCGACTGGCCCGGCCGGGAAACCCTCACCTGGGACCACGACACCGACGGCCTGACCCCTCTCACCCAGACCACCCGCTACACCCCGGCGGCCGAGGCCACCCAGCCCGAGGTCAACGCCCGCTTCTACGCGATCATCACCGACCTGATCGGCACCCCCACCCACCTGGTCGACGAATCCGGCCACATCGCGTGGCAAGCCCAGGCCACCCTCTGGGGCACCACCACCTGGAACCACGATGCCACCGCGTATATCCCACTCCGATTCCCGGGCCAATACGACGACTTGGAGACGGGGCACCACTACAATCTCCACCGCCACTACGACCCCGAAACAGCCCGATACCTGAGCCCGGACCCGCTGGGGTTGAGGCCGGCGCCCAACCCATCTGCCTACGTCCACAACCCCACGACTGCGGTGGACCCTGACGGACTGGCGCCGCGGTACGTCACCACACTTTCCAATCAGGCTCGCAAGCGTCACGCTGAGGGAAAACTGGGAGAAGCTGCCGACATCCACTATGAAGACATGGTGCGAGCCCGCGTAGGTGGGACGTCCATGGTTATCCAGGGGCGCGAGATTGATGTCGTAAATCACAATGCACTTATACAAGTGAAACGCAGTCTGGCAGCCGTAAATCGTCCGCGAAATTTCCTGAGCCAGAGCACGAGGAAGCAAATAAAGGCGACAGCGAGAATTTCCGACGAGATGGGATTGGAGGCAGAGTATTGGTTTAAGTATGGAGTTCATCCGGATGTTCGGAAATATATTGAAGGTAAGGGCGTGAAGGTGATCTTGGGGCTAGGGGAACATTAAGCGATGTCTCGTTTCTGTAACGTCAGAGGGTACCTGGACTGCGATTTCGGTGACCTTGATCAGATTCGACAACTTGTGGATGGGTATACCGGTCGAGGGGGAGAGTTCGGTCTCTCCGAGGAAATCGTCCAACTCTATTCCATGGGATGGCTGTATCAGCAGGTGGAAATTAATTGGGTTGCGCACGCATTTTTCGGCGCCTCGGTCAATCGCGGCGGACTCGGTCTCATTCGCGATCAGCTGGAGAACATTGCAAGGATCGTCGCAGACGTCGAAGGAGTCTTCTTCGTCGATGATGACGAGGGTGAGCAATCCGAGGGCTGGCGGGTGGCCGGTGGGCAAGTGACCGTAGTCAGTCGATAGGGGCCGCAGATGACCTGGCGGTGAATCCGGAAGCCTGGGAGAATGATTCGCTTGAGGCTTTCCTGACTTCCTGGGCGGCCTGGATGGATGGCATTCCGGGGTGGTATGAGAATCAGGGAGAGGCTGTTCCTGATCAAACCCGATTGGCAATTGATTGTGCACATGGTCTTGGCTGCCCGCAACTATGAATAGTAGCAATCGGGCCATCCTGGACAGCTCGGCATCGTGTGTGCCGTTCGCTGTTGTTGGAGTGGGGTCTTGATGGGATTGTGCCTGTTTCCCAGTGATGGGGAAACTGATGGGCCGGATGCATGTTTCTCGTACCGTGAATTCGCAAAATTTCGCAGGAGCTTGGCATGGAAGGAAGGGATTGTTCTCGGTGACATGCAAGGATTTGGCGGCGAAACTCCGTGGAGCGGCGTCACTACTGTCCTTGAACCCCTCCTGAATCACCCGGATGATCACGGTAGGGATCTTTCAGCTGAAGAATGCAAACTGATCTTGCCGCGACTTGAGAGGGTGATTTCGGACTGTGGATCGCGTGCTGATTTGAACTCTGAAGTGCGGAATTATATGGGGCAACTTCGCGATCTCCTCGCAGTGCTCCAAGTTTGCGTAAAAAAGAACGTTGAGTTGGGATTTGCGTGAGGGGCCCAGTCGATACGGGGCCCGCCTCGGTGATCAATAATCAGGGTGGTGGAGAGTATGCGAACGGAGGTGAAAAATCGTCTCACCATGTCCAACGCACTTGTGTCGGCCCGACGTGAATCCCGATCCTCGGATTCATGTGCATGGGTGTGGGTATTTCCGCTGCGTGACGGAACGTTCAGGATCTCAACAGTCGAAATTCCACAACACCTTGTGAGCGAAGATGCCTGCTTCGGGGAAGAAGACATCGAACGAGTGTACGTGGCCACGGTGGCGACCCCGGAAGATGTCGATGACGTGCTGCGGGACCTCGGCGTCGATCCGGACAGCTTGGACGCTCCTTGGAAAAGCGAATTCCCGCTGTAGTCGATCACGCCCCGTGGGACCGGGTCGTTGATATCGCAAAGCCGCTCGCACCGGTGGGGCCCGAAGTGCGCATGAGTGCCCCTGATGGCGTGGGTTGACGCGGCAGGCGACGGCGTCCGTGAGGGCCCGCAGGCAGGCCTTCGGTGTATGTACTGTGCGTGCATGACAAGAAGCGAGCGGCTCGCGGACCAGTTGGACTGGTACTGGCGCAAAAACCTGCGGCCGCGGCTGGAGGGTCTTACTGATGACGAGTACTTCTGGGAGCCGGTGCCCGGCTGCTGGAGCATCCGCCAGCGTGGCACGTCGGACGCTCCGCTGTCGGGAGGTTCGGGGGAATGGGCGATGGACTCCGCGTCCCCCGACCAGGCGCCGGAGCCGGCGCCGGTGACCACGATTGCCTGGCGCCTCGGGCACATCATCGTCTCGTGCCTGGCCTATCGGGTCGAGTGGTACTTCGGCGGCCAGGACTTCGACGCCGATGCGTTCGCCTACGCGGGGACCGCTGACGAGGCACTGAAACAGCTCGATGAGATGTACGGGCGATGGAACGCGGGGGTCCGCGAGCTCTCGGATACCGACCTGGAGAACCCGCCCGCGATGGGCCCCGAGCCGTATCCCATGGAGAACAGGGCCCTGCACGTCAACAGGGAGCTGATCCATCACGGCGCCGAGATCTCCCTGCTGCGCGACCTCTACCGCTGGCAGGACGGAGCCGTACCGCGACGAGTATGACTTTCTCGTCACGGCCGCATCTGGTCATGCGCGCGAGTCAGGACGGTCCTTGCGCGTGACTGGCCGACGGCGAACGCGAACACACCCAGGACCGCTGCGCCCGCAGTCGCCGCAAGCGCCACGCCGGGCCGGAACCACGCAGGCAGCTCGGCGAACAGCTCACCGGCGGTGAACAGCACACCGATGAGGATGACCGCCGTCAGCAGGATCCCTCCCACGGTAACCGCTGCACCGCAATCAGCCAGGAGCTTCCACGCTCGTGCGCGCAGCGCTCCGGGGCCCTCGGGACGAAACGGCCTCTGGGCTCTCTTGACCTCGTCGGGCCACCGGACGACGACAACGTCGTCCACATCGTCGGAATCGAGCCCGATGCAGCGAATGCCGATCGCCCGCCCGACGAGGCCGCGCCCGCTGCCGGGCATCGGCAGCGGGCAGGCCACCCTCCGGTGAAGGGCCCCATGGCCCGGTACGCGGGCGCTGATGACGAGCGTGTCGGGCCCCTGCACCTCGCTGGGGCCGTCCTCGATCGCGTCGTCGATCACGCCCACGGCGAGGTGCCCCTCGGCCGACCGGGTCCGCTTCCCGGAATGCCTGCTGCTCATAGTTGGCCATCCTTCATGTCGTCGGACCATCCTTCGAGCAGGACGTCGTGCAGGTCGTCGGGATCGAGGGTGTTGTGACGGAAGCGGATCGGTTTTCCGAGCCGCCGACGAGGGCTGTTTCCGTCCTGGTAGACCTTCCGGTGCAGGAATACCCCGTCGGACAACTCGGCGCTGACCCTCAACTCGTAGTACGTAGGGTCGTCGCCGCTGCCGGGACGCTCGACCACCCTGTCGACCCGGCCTGTCGATACATACCCGTCTGCGAAGCAGGCTGCGCGGCGCTCACGACCGCCCACGACCAGGAGGGCGGCTCCGACGAGCGGCACCCCGACGGCGACGCTCCCCAGCCACCAGTACACGTCCGTGCGGTCGATGCCGGCGACGCTGAACCAGACGGCCAACGCGAGCCCCGCAATGGGAGCGAGGAGGAGCAGCGAGAGGCCGACCAGCGCCACCACCAGGCCGCTCGTCTCCACCCGCGACCAGCGCCGGATGCGCGTCCGGGTCTCGGGCGTGCGCGCCTTCGCCATCCACTCCGCGGTCTGGTCATCAGCGTTGTGGAGCGGGATCCTCCGGTCGAGCCAGTTCATCGCATGCTCCTTAGCGCTGCGTTCCGGCGGTGACGTTCGGCTCGCGCTGCCGCGTTTTCACGGTGCGGTGCGGTCGTCGGTGCCGACGAGGCCGTCGAGCCCCGCGCGGTCCTTCTCCAACGAGGCTGCGGCGATGCCTGGTTGCCCCACTGCGGAGCGGCTTTCGCTCCCTGCCTGCTCGGTTCCACACAGCCAGTCGGAGACGAGTCTTCCTGGAAACCTCCCCGCCATCAATGGGGGATGGTTACGTTCCGGAGGAGTCAGGCCTCCGGAAACGCGGCTCTGAACGCGGTGCCGGTCAGCCGCCGAAGACCCGCTCCAGGACCACCGCGACCCCGTCCTCCTCATGGGACAGCGTCACCTCGTCCGCGGCGGCCCGCAGGAGCGGGTGGGCGTTGGCCATCGCCACGCCGTAGCCGCAACTGCGGAACATCGGCAGGTCGTTGGGCATGTCCCCGAAGGCGATCGCGGTCGTCGGGTCCAGCCCCAGGTACTCGGCGGCCAGCGCGATCCCGGCGCCCTTGTCCACGCCGTACGGCTGAAGCTCGACCGTCCCCGGCCCGGACAGCGTGACGGTGGCGAGGTCCCCGACAGCCTCGTGTGCGGCGGCAGCCAGGGCGTCGTCGTCCAGCTCCGGGTGCCGGATCAGTACCTTGACGACCGGGGCGGCCCACAACTCGTTCCGGTGGAGCGCCTGGTGGGCCGGCAGCGCGGGGTGCGGCATCAGGTAGCCCGGCTCGATCAGGGTCCGCCCGTCGGGGCCGTCCTGATCCACCGCCGCGTAGACCTGGCCCACCTGCGCCTCTATCTTGCCGAGTGCCGCATCGGCCAGCTCCCGGTCGAGCGTCACCGCACGTACGATGCGCCCCGCCCCGGCGTCGTACAACTGCGTCCCCTGCCCGCAGACGGCCAGCCCCTGGTACCCGATCCCGGCGAGCAGGCCCCGCACTCCCGGCACCGGCCGCCCGGTGACCACGAGATGCCGGGCCCCGGCGGCTGCGGCGAGGCCGAGCGCGGCGCGGGAGCGGGGGCTCACGGTGTCGTCGCGGCGCAACAGGGTGCCGTCCAGGTCCGTGGCGACGAGGGCATATGCGGGCGGGAGAGGCATGGGGCAAGCCTAGGGCTGTCTGTCCCACGGCCGGTCGGTCGGGCAGGGCACGGTCTAGGGTCGTGTCATGCCCCTGCCTGCAGTTCCGAAGCGCCGGTCCACCCTCGGGGAAGAGCTCGCGTTGCTGCGGCGTCGGCAGCGCGCGCGTCGGCGCCGGCGCCTCACGGCTGCCGGGGCCGGTCTCTGCGTGATCGTCGGAGGCTTATGGCTTCCCCTGGGCGCCGGGCCCGCACCGGGCGACCATGCGCCCATGGCCATATGTGCCTTCGGCAGAACCACGCTGCGCGCCGACGTGGACGCGGATGGGCACCTGGACGAGATCCGCGACCTGAACCGCGGCGGTGTCGGCTCGGTGACCTTCCAGAGAGACGATCACCGCACCACTGTCGGCACCGGCGCTGCCCTCGGGTTCTGGCAGAAGCTGCGTGGCGCGCCGAAGGAGGGCATGGCGACACGGGGAACCTTCGGCGACTTCGACGGTGACGGGTACCTCGATCTGGCGTTCTTCTACAGCCGGCGCGACTCGGGCGACAACCCGCAGGAGGACATGCTGGTGCATGAGGTGCGCTACGGGCCCCTCGCGCGCGACCTGAGCAGCGACCGGACCGGCACCATCCGCATGAGGCAGTCGACGTTCGTGTTCGGGGTGTGGGTCACCGACACCGACCACGACGGCCGCTCCGAGCTCCAGGTCCTCCAGTCGGCCGGGGACGGCATGGCTGTCCGCCATGTCGGTCGGCAGAGCGGTGGCGGGATTTCTGTGAGCGACGAGGAGGCCGACACCTACGCAGGACCGGACTGGCCCGGGGCGGAGCTCGGGCCGCTCGGCTTCCCTGCCTGCACGGCTCGCTAGACGTCAATCGCGGCCGTGCGGTCGGCCTCGCGGGCGTACCGGAGCTCCTCGGCCAAGATGCGCCCCCCGACGGCGGATGGCCAGGCAGGCCGGCTCGGGACCGCCGTGACGAGCCCAAGAGCGGCCCGTCCCGCGCTGCGTGCCGCTGCGGCACGCAGCGCGGCATCTGCAGAGCGCGGGTTCATCGGTTGATGGGCGTGGCGCCGGTCACGGCGACAGACAGGTCCCAGAGCCGGGCGGCCTCCTCGGGGTCGATGGCGTACGCGCGTACGCCGCCGTCATCCATGGGAGTGCCGGGGGCGGTGACGCGGGCGATGTCGCAGTCCTCCAGGTAGAGCCCGCCGCGGCCGTCGAGGAGCGGGGACGTAGCAGCCCACAGGCCGGTGGCTGCCCCCTGCGAGGGGGTCTTGAAGTCTGCGCCGACCACATTGCCGTGCTCGTCCACCCACCCGCGGTCGATCTGCTCCTGGAGCGGCATCTCCCGCTGGAGACCGGTGATGATCTTGCCGGGGTGGAGGCTGAACGCCCGGACCCCGTCGCCTTGCCCGAGGGCATCGAGGTGCACGGCGAACAGGGCGTTGGCGGTCTTGGCCTGGCCGTAGGCCAGCCACTGGTCGTAGCCGGTGCGGAAGTGCGGATCGTGCCAGCGGATGCCGGTCAGGGTGTGTCCGGCGGAGCTGTTCACCACGACGCGCGCGCCGCCTGCGGCGGCCAGGAGCGGGTAGAGCTCGCAGGCGAGGGTGAAGTGTCCGAAGTGGTTGGCGGTGAGCTGGCTTTCCCAGCCGGGCCCGACGTGCCGCTCCGGGGTGGCCATGACGCCGGCGACGGCCATCAGGAGGTCGAGCCGGTCGATACGGTCGCTGATGTGCGCGGCGGCTGAGTGGACGCTGCCGAGGTCGGTCAGGTCCATGGGGATGACCTCGCTGCCCTTCACCTCCTTCAGAGCGGCACGGGCGACGTGGGGGCGGCGAGCGGGAACGACGACCCGGGCCCCGGCGGCCGCCAGAGCTCGGGTGGTTTCCAGGCCGAGCCCCGAGTAGCCCCCGGTCACCACAGCGGTCATGCCGGAGAAGTCATGGCCGGCCACGATGTCCTCGGCGGTGGTGGCCGTGGAGAAGGGCGAGCCGAGCGGCTGCTGATCAGTAACGGTCATGCCGCAGACGCTACGATCTAGAGCGAGGTCTAGATCAAGTCCAGGGGTGAGCGGCATGACAACCACCGAAGCGGCCGCGCAGTCGCTGAGTATCGGCGAGGTGGCTGAGCGCACCGGACTGAGCGTGCACGCCCTGCGCTTCTACGAGCGCGAGGGCCTGCTCGTCGGACCGGTCCAGCGCACGTCGGGCGGCCGACGGCGCTACACGTCCGTCGATGTCGACTGGTTGCTGATCTGCGTCAAGCTCCGCGAATCCGGTATGCCGCTCGCCGACCTCAAGCACTTCGCCGAACTGGTACGCCACGGACCGGGCAACGAGGCAGAACGCCTGCACCTGCTCGAAGCCCATCGACAGCGCGTCGACGCACAGATCCAGGCACTGGAGGAGTGCCGATCCGTCATCACTTGGAAGGTCGGTGTCTACGCCGAGCACCTCGCCGGCGGCGAAGCCGGCGGGCTCTGGGACCCGACAGCTTGAAGCCGGCGCGGACAGCCGCGTCGTGTCTCGGGTCATGGTCCGACGTCAGGACGTGACCACGGCGGGATTTCCCTCGCTCCAGATGTTGGTGATCCTGCGATGGGTGAAACGCCAGCCGTCCGGGGTGCGGCGCAGCCGGTCGTCGTAGCGGCCCCCGCCGAGGAACTTCTCGCCGTCGGGCAGGCCGTGGCGGACATGCTGGGCTTGGTAGTAGCACGTGTGCTCGGCCTCGTCACCGTGCGGTGCGGCGACATGGTTGCCGTTCAGGTGCTGGGTGGCGTCGATGCGCGCCAGGCCGGTGCTGATCCTGGCAACGATCGCGTCAGGCCCGCAGAGCCGTTCTCCCGAACCGCTGTACTCCCAGCAGGCGTCGTCCGTGAACAGTGTGCCCAGCGTCTCCCAGTCCCTGGTGTCCAGAGCGGTCGCGTACGCGATGACGGTGGCCACGATCGCAGCGCGGTCGGTGAGTTCCTGGAGCATCGAGCCGCCTTCCGGTTTGGTGCACGATTTGATACCGAGTACATGATTGGTAACTGTCGGGCCCGGCGGAAGAAGGCACTTTCATGTCCCGGAGTCACATCGATGTGTCAGTCCTGGCCAGCCAGGCGTGCCCGGTCTCGGAGGTCCTCGACCACGTCTCCGGGAAGTGGAGCATCGGCATCCTGGTGGCCGCTGCGCAGGGTCCGGTCCGGTTCACTGAGCTGGAACGTTCGATCAGGGGGATCAGCAGGCGCATGCTCACGCTCAACTTGCGCAAGCTGGAGCGGGACGGCCTGCTCGTACGCACCGTCCATCCGGTCGTTCCGCCCAAGGTCGAGTACCGGCTGACGGACATGGCCCAAGAGCTCCACGCGTCGCTGCTGGGGCTCACCGACTGGGCCAGGCGGCACGGCAGCGCGGTCGCCGCCGCCCAGGCCGCCTACGACCGCGAACACGACGGCTGACGGGCGCTGCCCGGTGATCGTCAGGGGGAGTTGCCGGGGCGGTCAGGCGGTGTCGAGGTCGCCGCGCTTGATGCCTGTCACAAAGGTGGCGAAGGCGCCGGCGGGCAGGTCCAGGACCGGGCCGGCCGGGTTCTTGGAGTCGCGGACGGGGACCACACCGCGGGCGGCGACGAGGTTGGTGGCGACCTCGATGCAGTTGCCGCCGTTGTTGCTGTACGAGGATGTGTACCAACGGGGGGTGTCGGTCGTCACGGGGTGCCCCTTCGCATATTCCTGATCATGGCCACGGACGCGGCTTGAGACGCTGCTTCGGCCTGTAGTTGATGGTAGGCCGTCAACATGGGCAACACCGACGTACTTTCCCGGTCCAAGTGCCCCTGCGTCTGGGACTCTGCGTAGCAGACCACGGACCTGTCCGGCAGCGTCAGGAGATTGACAGGCAGATCGAATGTGCGCCGCTCGCCCATCTCGTACGGGGCCACCTGAAGCAGTGTGTTCGGCATCTCCGCGATCTCGGCCAGACGCGCCAACTGGGCGTCCATGACCGCTGTCCCGCCAATGGGTCGGTGGATGCAGCTTTCATCCATGGTCACAAACAGCATGGGCGGCCTGGGGCGCACGAGTGCCGCCTGCCGCTCGGCCACGAACGCCACGCGTTCGTCTGCCTGTTCCTGTGTGATCGCGCCCCGCCGTACGGCACTGTTCGCCAGCGCTTGTGCGTACTCCGGTGTCTGCAACAGGCCCGGGACGATCCCGATCTCGTACAGCCGGATCTCCACCGCCCGCCCCTCGTACCCGACGTACTGCGGGAAGCCCTCCAGCAGCGAGCCGTGCCTGATCTCGCGCCACTGGCGTTCGAACGTGTCGGCGGTGTCGCCGGTGCCGAAGGCTTGGTCGGCACTGCGCGAGAAGCGAAGGGTTGGCATCTTGCGACCGGTTTCCACGGCCGAGATATGGGTGCTGGAGTACCCGGTCCGTTCGGCAAGGTCTTCCTGCTTCCAGCCGCGCGCCTCCCGCGAGCTGCGGATCCGAGCCCCAAAGGCAGCTTGCGGACTGCTGTCGGGCTCCAACTCCTTCCGGTTCAAGGGGTGTCACCAACTTTCCGTTCCCACCTGACACGTTGAGTGGTTCCCAACTCTAGGCCACGCTCAATCCCCTTGGTAGTGGAACGACTACGGAGAGGAGTGACCGTGTCCGCAGAGAACGGTCCGCCGAAGATGCAGGAACTTACGCAGCCCCCGCCCCCCGGCACGCTCGTGGCGGACACCAGCCGCCGCGAGCGTGACCGGGTGGGGGAGTTCCGCGGAGTCGCCGGCCCCTACTGGATGCTCCGCCCGGCAAAGGGCGGTCCCGAGTGGGAGGCGCTTCCCGAGTGCATCCGCCTTGCCACGCCCGCCGAGCGCCTCGGTGCCCGGACCGCGCGGGAGAACGCCAGGAGCCGGGGTGAGGTGGCGTGAGTGCCGCAAGTGATCCCGGCGTCACTCCCGGCGACACCCCCGACCGCGCCCCCGGCACCGTCGAGTGCCTGGAGTGTCAGGAGATCGATCTGGCCGAGGCCGTAGCCAGGGGTGAAATGGACGCCAGCCGGGAGACCGACTGCCGGGTGCTGCGCAGGCGGCACCAGGATGCGGAGCACGGGGGCCGGACGTGAAAGGGCCCGGACCGGTCAGCGGCTCGCCAAGGTGCCGGTGTGCGCCTTCTTCGAGACGGCGTAGCAGATCGAGGTGTGGTACTCGCTCGACCACTGATCGGGCCTCGGGGACAACCAGTGCGGTGTCACGCCCGGCTTGTCGCCGCCCAGGTACTTCTTGACCGCTTCCGGGCAGCGGTCCTTGGTCTGCTGGAGCATCTCGTCCACGCTGGGCGCCGGGCCTGCGGGGTCGCCGTGGTCCACGACACCCGGAACGGCTTCGGTGCGGTGCGGTTCGTCGCAGGGGATGACGCTGTTCGGTCCTCCCGGCTCCGGCTCGCCCTTCATGCAGGCCTGCAGGCCGGCGAGGCCGTGGGCGAGACCGGCGTACAGCGAGCCCTTCCGGCGCACGGGCTCGTCCTTCGGGCTGCGTTCGCCGAGCAGGCAGGCGAACCACCGGTCGCCGTTCTTCCACTGCTTCTCCGTCGGCCAGAACGCCACCGTGTCGAGCCGGCTTGCCTCCCAGTCGGGGCTGCCCAGATAGCCGGGGACAGCGGCGTCGCAGCGGGGCCTGGCGTACTTCTTCACGGGCGGCGGGTAGTTGTCCGACACGGACGACGGGAACGACGCGGACTTCGTCACCTCGTACTCGTGAGGCCGGTCGCAATTCACCTTTGTCACACCGTCCTTGAGCTCCACGCAATCGCCCGGCCGGTACGGGCCCACGCCGGTGCGTTCAGGCCGGGGAGAAGGAGTGGCCGAAGGCTTCCCGCTCGTGCCGGGAGAGGGTGCGCCGCTCTTCGTCGTACCGGGGGAGGTGCCGCCGTCCTTCGCGGCACTTCCCGGCGTCTCGTGTTCCGATGTGCAGCCCGCGAGGACGGCGACGGCGAGCAGCAACGCGGCGCAGCCGCGACGGGAGTTGAGCCTCATCCCGCGCACGGTACAGGCCTTCGGTGACGGTCCGAAACCTGTGCGGAACGCCGGGTCACTGCACGCAGAACTCGTTGCCCTCCGGGTCGCTGAGCTGTGTCCACGTGCCGCCGGGCTCCTCGAACCGGCGCAGCACCTTCGCACCCAGGCCCTCCAGCCGGGCCACTTCCGCCTCGCGGCGGTCCGGGCCGGCGTGGAGGTCCAGGTGGAGGCGGTTCTTCACCGTCTTCGGCTCAGGAACGCGCTGGAACAGGAGGCGTCGTCCCCGGCCCGTACCGCTCTCCTCCTCGTACGGGTCGTCCGGGTGCCGGGCCGCGGCCAGGTCGAGCCAGGCGCGGCGGCCGTGGGCCGTGGTCGTGAGGGTCTCCGGTACGGCTCCGAGTCCCAGGAGGCGTTCGATCAGGGGGCTGTTGTCCTCGATCTCGTAGCCGAGGGCCGCGGCCCAGAAGCCGGCCTGGGCGTGCGGGTCGGCAGCGTCGATGACGACTTTCCACTCAAGAGGCATGGGAGTCATTCTTTACCGGAAGGGTGGGGGACGCGGGCTGAACCGTTTGATCGAACCGGGGCCCGCACCGATGCCAGCCGGGCGAACGCCACCACGTTGGACTGGTAGCCGCCCGCGCTGCGGTCGTACGTGCCGCCGCAGGTGAGCAGGCGGAGCTGGGCGTCCTTCGTCGGGCCGTAGACACGGGTGCTCGGGAAGTCGCTCTTTTCGTACTCGTCGATCGCGTAGATGCGGAAGGTCGCGACCCTCCTGTCCGCGCGGCGTACGTCGACCCGTGCGCCGGGCCGCAGCGTGTCGAGTCCGGCGAAGGCGGCCGGGCCGGTGGGGGTGTCGACGTGGGCCACCACGATCGCGTTGCCGGGGGAGCCCGGGGTCACGCCGTCCCGGTACCAGCCGGCCAGGTTGCGCTCGGCCGGGTCGGGTACGCCGAGCTTGCCCGCGCTGTCCAGGGTCAGGTCCACCAGTGGTGCGCTGACCCGGAGTTCGGGGATGTCGATGCGGACGGGGCGGGAGGCGGGGAGGGGGGCAGATGCGGTGGATGCGGGGCCGGACCGGGGGGCGGCGGCGCCGGCGCCGGGTTCCGTGAGGGGGGAACCCAGCAGCAGGACCAGCGCCGCCGTGGCGGCCGGGATCAGGCCGGCCGCCACGGTCAGGCGCGGGAACAGCCGCCGCGGCGGCCGTTCCCGCAGGGTGCGGGAGCTCAACCGCGCCGGCGCCGCGCCGTGCGGAGCCCGCCGAGAGCGGCGGCCACCGATGCCAGCAGGCCGGCCGCGCCGACCGCCCAGCCCGCACCGGAGAGGCCGGTGGAGCCGGTCAGGGCGGTGGAGCCGTCACCCGCGTCGACCGGGCCGTTCGGCAGGGGTGCCCCGCCGTGGCCGCCGCCCCAGTGCCCGTTGCCGTGACCGCCGCCGGGCGGGGTGGGCCTGGGGTGGTGGGGGTGGCTGGGCGAGGGCGACGGGCTGGGCTCCGTGTCGGCGGCCGTGATCCGGCTGCGGTCGGTGGCGCTGATGCCCGTGCGGACCGGGCCGTCGGTGCCGTCGACGGTGACGGTCAGCTCGGTCGTCACATCGAGCCGGCCGATCGGGGCGTCCTCGGCGGCGGCCAGGGTGAACGCTGCCCCCGCCTTCCCGTCGGGCTCCAGATTGCCGCCCGCCCGGAGGTTGGTGCGCAGTTCGCCGGTGAGCGAGCCGTCCGTCTGCCGGGTCAGCGGGACTTCGGATCCCTCGGACATCACGGTCAGCTGGTCCGCCGTCAGGCCGGCCGGCCCGTTGAGCGTCAGATGCGTGCCGATGCCCTGGTACTCGGGGCCGTCCGCGGGATTGGTGTAGGAGGCGTCGGCCGGGCGGGGACCGTCGCCCGCCTTGATCTCCTCGGGGACGGTGAGCGCCGCCGAAGCCCGGCCGGTGACGGCGAAGTCCCAGACGGTGCCCTTGGCGGTGATGTTGTCGACGTACGTGTTCAGCGTGCCGTTCGGGTCGCCGAGCCGGCCGATGTTGGCGATCACCCCGTACGCGCCCTCGCACTCCGTGACGAAGTGGGACAGCGGGGCGTCCCCGCCCGCCGGGATGCCCGCCACGGCGCGCGAGGTCCGCATCACGGAGTCGCCGGTGAGCCGGTACTTCTGCCAGGTGTCGGGCTTCAGCGCCGCGCCCTGCTCATCGGTGTTGTTGCCGGGTTCGAAGGACAGGGTGGTGAATCCCCCGCAGGAGGCGGGGAACTGGAGGTTGGCGCCGATGTTCGTGACGCTGGAGCCCTCGGACGCCGTGTACGCCCAGTACGAGACGCCCGCGTCCAGCAGGGGCTGCAACGGCTCCGGCGTCCAGGTCGCGTTGAAGTAGTGCGCTGCCTGGGCCTGTTGGCCGGCCGCGATGGCCAGGCGCAGGCTGCCGTTCAGATGGACCGGGTCGGGCTTCGGGGAGATCTCCTGGATCCCGGGATCCCGGTCGGGGGTCGTCTCCTGGAGGCGGAGCCAGGGGCCGCTGGGGCCGAGCCCGTCCTGGTGGACGGTCTGCACGGTGTCGTCGGCGGCTGCGGTGGGAGCGATGGAGCAGGCGAGGACGGACACGGCGGAGAGTGCGGCGGTGGCGGTCGCGGTGCGCAGAAGCGTGCGGGGCGTCCCGGACGTGCGCAGGGGTCGGGTCATAAATGTGAGGAAAAGATAAGCAGCGGGCCATCGCGTGGACGCCCCGCTGCGACGCGCTCAAGCTCGCTCCAATGCCTCACCGTTCAGGTAGTCGGCGACGGTCCGGTGGTCACCGGCCGGCGCGATCAGGCCCACGTGGTTGTCCGGGCGGACCAGCACCAGGACGTCCTCGTCCGGCCCGATTCCGTACGCCGAGCGGGCTCGGCCGCTCTCGTCGGAGAGACCCTGCGTGGTGCCCGCGTCCACGGCGTACGCCCGCAGTTCGTCGCCGTGCGCCGCGGCCGCGTCCCGGAGGGCCCGGACGCTGCCCGCGCCGAAGCCGAGCAGGGTGAAGTGCGGTCCGGCGAAGGTCTCGAACAGCCGGCGGGGTGCGCCGGTCGCCGTGTCACGGCAGGGGGCGTCCGGTGCGCGGTCGCCCGCCCGCAGCCGGTCGGTGCCGCCGCCGGTGGCCAGTGAGCTCCAGCGGTAGCCGTCGCCCAGGCCGTAGGTCCCCGGGGTGATCGCCGAGTCCAGTCCGCCGCCGGGCTTCCTGATCGCCTCCAGCGTGGCCCGCAGCCGCTCCGCGGTGAGGTCCAGGGTGTGGGCGGCGATCGGCAGCCGCTCCTCCTCGTACGTGTCGAGGAGCTCCGGCAAGGCCCGGCCGGAGGCGGCCCGGGCGAGCTTCCAGCCCAGGTTGAAGGCGTCCTGGATGCCGGTGTTCATGCCGAGCCCGCCCGCGATGGAGTGCACATGCGCGGCGTCGCCGGCCAGGAGGACCCGGCCCACCCGGTAGCGGTCCACCATGCGCTCGTTGACCCGGTAGGTGGAGAGGAGCGTGGCCTGCGTGAGGAGGTCGCCGGGCAGCCGGGTGTGTGTGGCGAAGAGGCGTTGGAAGCTCTCCAGCGACGGGGGCACGGGGCGGCCGGAGCCGTCCCTCTCCGGGCCGGCCTGGAACCACCAGCCCGAGGCGGTGCCGGGGATCGGGCAGAGCATCACGGCGCCGTCCTCGTCGAACCACTGGTGCCAGATGCCGCGGTCCGGGCCGCTCACCTCGACGTCGCCGCAGACCATCATCTGCTCCTCGGTGGTCTTCCCCTCGAACGGGACGCCGAGCAGCTTGCGCACCGCGCTGTGGGCGCCGTCGCAGCCCACCACGTACCGGGCCCCGATCTCCGCACCGCCGGCCAGGGTGGCCGTCACGGAGTCGTCGTCCTGCGCCAGCCCCACGAGCTCGGCGCCGACCTCGACCCGTACGCCGTACTCCGCGAGCCGGGCGCGCAGGATCTCCTCCAGCCGCCACTGGGCGATCAGCCACGGCCGGTCGTAGGGGGCGTCCACTGTCGGGCGCATCGCCGCGTACGGGTCCGCGTCGGCGATCACCTGCCCGTCGCGGTACTTGCGCATCGGCAGCGGCGCCGATCCGGCGGCGAGCACCTCGCCGACGACCCCGAGGTCCTCCAGGATCTCCAGGGAACGCGGGTTGGGGCCCTTGGCCCGGGAGCTGCGTGGGAACTGCGGGGACTTGTCGATGATCCGCACGGCGACGGCCCGGCGGGCCAGATCGACGGCCAGGGTCAGACCGGTGGGGCCGGATCCCACGATCAGCACGGTGGTCGGGGGCTTGGGCATGCGTACTCCTCGGTCGTCGCTTCCGTTGGCATCCAGGAAAACGCAACCGAGTCAAAAAGGCAACCGGGTAATTATCCAGAGGTGTGGGTCACGGTGCCGGGGTCGTCATCGAGGAGGGGGAACCGGAATCCTCCGCAGCGGCCGGGGACGGCTTCGCCGCGACTGCCCGTGCGGCCGGCGCCTGCACCCTGGTGCGCCGTGACGTCCGCAACGCGTCCCAGGTCAGCAGCGTGAGTGCCAGCCAGACCAGAGCGAACCCGGCCCATCGCTCGGGCGGCATCGCCTCGTGGAAGTACACGATCCCGAGGATGAACTGGAAGACCGGCGCCAGATACTGCAGCAGGCCGAGCGTGGAGAGCGGTACGCGGATCGCGGCGGCCCCGAACAGGATCAGCGGACCGGCCGTGACCACTCCGGTCGCGGCGAGCAGGGCCGCGTGTCCGGCGCCCCCGTAGGTGAACGTCGACTCGCCCCGCGCGGCCAGCCACAGCAGATAGCCGAGCGCGGGCACGAACACCACCGCGGTCTCGGCCGCGAGCGACTCCAGGCCGCCCATGTTGACCTTCTTCTTCATCAGGCCGTACGTCGCGAAGGAGAACGCCAGGACCAGCGAGATCCACGGCGGCTGCCCGTAGCCGATCGCCAGGACGAGCACCGATGCCACGCCGGTGCCGACCGCCACCCACTGCACGGGGCGCAGCCGCTCGCCCAGAAGCAGGACGCCCATGGCGATGGTGACCAGCGGATTGATGAAGTAGCCGAGGGAGGCCTCGACGACATGGCCGTGGTTCACGGACCAGATGTACAGGCCCCAGTTGATGCTGATCACGACGGCGGCGACGGCGATCAGCGCCAGCTTCCGCGGCTGTCGCAGCAGTTCACCGATCCAGGACCAGCGGCGCAGCGCGAGCAGTGCGATGCCGACGACGCCGAGCGACCAGGCCATCCGGTGGGCGAGGATCTCGACCGCGCCGGACGGCTTCAGCAGCGGCCAGAAGAGCGGGATCACACCCCAGAGTCCGTAGGCGCCGAACCCGGACAGGAGTCCGGCCCGCTTTTCGTTCGTCCCCTTCACGGGCCCTCCCGGCAGCTGTGCGCCGACGCTTCGCCGGCCAGACGAAGGTAGCGCCGACCGGGCCCGGTGTCATTGCCGTATCGCCAGACGGTCATGACACCGGGCCGGGGGGCCAGGGCCTGTCGTCGTCAAACTGCCGTCTGCCGCTACTGGGCCGCGACCGCCGCGGCGACGGTCTCGGCGAGCGGGGTCGTCGGGCGGCCGATCAGCCGGGCCAGGTCCCCGCTGGTGCCGGCCAGCAGCCCGCGCCGCACCCCCTCGTCCACGTCCACCAGGATCGCGGCGAACCCCTCGGGCAGGCCGGCGCCGACCAGGATCTCCTGGTGCACGGCGGCCGGGACGTCGTTGTGGACGATCTCCCTGCCGGACGCCTTGGCGACCTCGGCCGCGTACTCCGCGAGCGACCAGGCGACATCCCCGCCCAGCTCGTAGGCCTTGCCGAGGTGGCCCTCGCCGGTCAGTACGGCGGCGGCCGCGGCGGCGTAGTCGGCGCGGGTGGCGGAGGCGATCCTGCCGTCGCCCGCGTTGGCCACGACGGCGCCGTGCTCCAGGACCGGCGCCAGATTCTCCGTGTAGTTCTCGGTGTACCAGCCGTTGCGCAGGAAGGTGTACGGCAGGCCGGAGTCGAGGATCAGCTGCTCGGTCGCCTTGTGCTCGTCGGCCAGCACGACGTCCGCGTCGGGGCCGCCCAGGATGCCGGTGTACGCGAGCTGCGCGACGCCCGCGGCCCTGGCCGCTTCGATGACCGCGGTGTGCTGGGGCACGCGGCTGCCGACCTCGTTGCCGGAGATCAGCAGGACCCGGTCGCCGGACCGGAAGGCGCCGGTCAGCGTCTCGGGCCTGCTGTAGTCGGCGATCCGCAGCTCGACACCGCGGGCGGCGAGGCCGGCGGCCTTCTCCTTGTCACGGACGACGGCGGCGATGTCGCTCGCCGGGACGGTGGTCAGCAGCTGCTCGACGACGAGACGGCCGAGCGCTCCGGTGGCTCCGGTGACGACGATGCTCATGGGGGGTTGCTCCTCTTCAGGTGCTCATGTTCCTGTTCGCGTGCTCTGTCACTCACCCTAGGGGCAGCACTAACCAAACGAAAGTACCCACTTTGAAGTAAGGTACCTGTATGAGCGTGAGCAACCTGGAGCGCGTGCCCGACGTACGGGAGCCGATGTGTCCCTCCCGGCTGGTGCTGGAGCATGTCACCAGCCGCTGGGGCGTCCTCGTCCTCGCCGCCCTGCTGGAGCGCTCGTACCGCTTCAGCGAGCTGCGCCGCGAGGTCGGCGGGGTCAGCGAGAAGATGCTGGCGCAGACACTCCGGACGCTGGAGCGCGACGGCTTCGTGGACCGGGATGCCAGGCCGGTCATCCCGCCCCGGGTGGACTACAGCCTCACCGGCCTGGGCCGGGAGGCCGCCGAGCAGGTGTGGGCCCTGGCGCGCTGGTCGGAGCGGAGCCTCGACGCGGTCGGCGCGGCGCGCACGGCGTACGACGCGCGTCAACAGGGGGAGTGAAGACAGAAGCGCCGGCCCTGCCCGTGGTGGGCAGGGCCGGCGCATGGCCAGCGGGCGGGTGTCAGCCGACGACCGTCCAGTTGTCGTTGCCCGCGAGCAGCGCGGCCAGGTCGCCCTTGCCGTCCCGCTCCACAGCCGTGTCCAGCTGCTCGGCCATCAACGTGTCGTAGACCGGCCGTTCGACGCTGCGCAGCACCCCGATCGGGGTGTGGTGCAGGGTGTCCGGGTCGGCGAGCCGGGACAGCGCGAACGCGGTGTTCGGGCTCGTGGCGTGCGCGTCGTGGACGAGGATCTGCGAACGGTTCTCCTCGGTGACCGCGACCACCGACAGATCGCCGGTCAGCGAGTCCCGGACGACCCCCTTGGAGCCGTCGGCGCCGAAGAGGATCGGCTGCCCGTGCTCCAGCCGGATCACCGCCTCCTCGGCCTGCTCCCGGTCCTTGAGGACCTCGAACGCGCCGTCGTTGAAGATGTTGCAGTTCTGGTAGATCTCCACCAGGGCCGTGCCGGGGTGGTCGGCCGCCGCCCGCAGCACGCTCGTGAGGTGCTTGCGGTCGGAGTCGACCGTACGGGCGACGAAGGACGCCTCCGCGCCGATGGCGAGTGACACCGGGTTGAAGGGGGAGTCCAGCGAGCCCATCGGCGTCGACTTGGTGATCTTGCCGACCTCGGAGGTCGGGGAGTACTGGCCCTTGGTCAGCCCGTAGATCCGGTTGTTGAACAGCAGGATCTTCAGGTTCACATTGCGGCGCAGCGCGTGGATGAGGTGGTTGCCGCCGATGGAGAGCGCGTCACCGTCACCGGTGACCACCCAGACGCTCAGGTCCCGCCGGGAGGAGGCGAGTCCGGTCGCGATGGCCGGGGCGCGGCCGTGGATCGAGTGCATCCCGTAGGTGTTCATGTAGTACGGGAAACGGGAGGAGCAGCCGATACCGGAGACGAAGACGATGTTCTCCTTCGCCAGACCGAGCTCGGGCATGAAGCCCTGCACGGCGGCGAGGACCGCGTAGTCGCCGCAGCCGGGGCACCAGCGCACTTCCTGGTCGGACTTGAAGTCCTTCATGGACTGCTTGGCCTCGGTCTTCGGCACCAGCTGGAGGAGTTCGTTGGTCTCAGGCATCGATGGCCTCCTGGAGGGCCGTCGCAAGCTGCTCGGCCTTGAACGGCATGCCATTGACCTGGTTGTAACTGTGCGCGTCCACCAGGTACTTGGCCCGGATGAGCGTGGCCAGCTGCCCGAGGTTCATCTCCGGGACGACCACCTTGTCGTAACGCTTCAGCACCTCGCCGAGATTCCGCGGGAACGGATTGATATGGCGCAGATGGGCCTGGGCGATGGGCTGTCCGGCGGCGCGCAGCCGGCGGACGGCGGCGGTGATGGGGCCGTACGTGGAGCCCCAGCCCAGGACCAGCGTCCGGGCTTCGGCGGGGTCGTCGACCTCCACGTCGGGGACCTCGATGCCGTCGATCTTGGCCTGCCGGGTGCGGACCATGAAGTCGTGGTTGGCGGGGTCGTAGGAGATATTGCCGGTGCCGTCCTGCTTCTCGATGCCGCCGATGCGGTGTTCGAGGCCGGGGGTGCCGGGGACCGCCCAGGGGCGGGCCAGGGTCTGCGGGTCGCGCTTGTACGGCCAGAAGACCTCGGTGCCGTCGGCCAGCTCGTGGTTGGGGCCGCCGGCGAACTGCACGCGCAGGTCCGGGAGCTGGTCGACCTCCGGGATGCGCCACGGCTCGGAGCCGTTGGCCAGGTACCCGTCGGAGAGCAGGAAGACCGGGGTGCGGTAGGTCAGGGCGATCCGGGCGGCGTCGAGCGCCGCGTCGAAGCAGTCCGCCGGGGTCTTCGGGGCCACGATCGGCACCGGGGCCTCGCCGTTGCGCCCGTACATCGCCTGGAGCAGGTCGGCCTGCTCGGTCTTGGTGGGCAGGCCGGTGGAGGGGCCGCCGCGCTGGATGTCGATGACCAGCAGCGGCAGTTCGAGGGAGACGGCCAGGCCGATGGTCTCCGACTTCAGCGCCACCCCGGGCCCCGACGTGGTCGTCACCCCGAGGGCACCGCCGAACGCGGCGCCCAGTGCGGCGCCGATGCCCGCGATCTCGTCCTCGGCCTGGAAGGTGCGTACGCCGAAGTTCTTGTGCTTGCTCAGCTCGTGCAGGATGTCGGAGGCCGGGGTGATCGGGTACGAGCCCAGATAGACCGGCAGGTCCGCCTGGCGGCCCGCGGCGATCAGCCCGTAGGCCAGCGCCAGGTTCCCCGAGATGTTGCGGTACGTACCGGTGGGGAAGGCCTGGGAGGCCGGCGCCACCTCGTAGCTGACCGCGAAGTCCTCGGTGGTCTCGCCGAAGTTCCAGCCGGCCCGGAACGCGGCCACGTTCGCCTCGGCGATCTGCGGCTTCTTGGCGAACTTGGCCCGCAGGAAGGCCTCGGTGCCCTCGGTCGGCCGGTGGTACATCCAGGAGAGGAGCCCGAGCGCGAACATGTTCTTGGAGCGCTCGGCCTCCTTGCGGGGGAGCCCGAACTCCTTCAGCGCCTCGATGGTGAGGGTGGTCAGCGGCACCGGGTGGACGTTGTACGCCTCCAGCGAGCCGTCCTCCAGCGGATTTGACGCATAACCGACCTTCGCCATCGGCCGCTTGGTGAACTCATCGGTGTTGACAATGATTTCGGCGCCGCGCGGCACATCGGCGATGTTCGCCATGAGTGCGGCCGGGTTCATCGCGACGAGCACGTTGGGCGCGTCGCCGGGGGTCAGGATGTCGTGGTCGGCGAAGTGCAGCTGGAACGACGACACGCCCGGCAGGGTGCCTGCGGGGGCCCGGATCTCGGCGGGAAAGTTCGGCAGGGTGGAGAGGTCGTTCCCGAAGGAAGCGGTCTCCGAGGTGAACCGGTCACCCGTGAGCTGCATGCCGTCACCGGAGTCACCCGCGAAACGGATGATCACCCGGTCCAGGCGGCGGATCTCCTTGTCACCGTTGCCGGCTGCGGACTGGGGGGCACGCTGTCCCCCTACGAGCGCGTCACTGGCCTCATCGGCCTGTTCGGCTGGGCTACTGACCTGGCTGGTCACTTACTGGACCTCCCTCGGCGCGGCGGCTCGGAACCGTCCGGCCCGCCGGCGGTCCCTGGCCCCACCCTACGTCTGTAAGGGTCGCCTTCCTCTGGCCGATCACATGATGGACGGCATTTTGAGACGCTTCTCTGCGCTGTTCCGTCATGATTCATCAGCCACCCGGTTCCTCGTCGGACCCTCGCGGGAGCCGACGTGGAGCGAGTCGCCGGACCCCCTGTCCGGACGTCGCCGGGAGGGGTCCCGGCAACTATCTGACAGGGTGTCAGATCTTTGGGTGCGGTATCAGGGATTCGGGGTCAGGGCTTCAGGACCAGGGCCTGCAGGATCCGCACTCCGGAGTGCGGACTTCCGGGGCAGGAGTTCAGAGGCAGGAGTTCAGGGTCAGGAGTTGAGGTAGGTCAGCACGGCCAGTACCCGCCGGTGGTCGCCGTCGCTGGGGGAGAGCCCCAGCTTCAGGAAGATGTTGCTGACGTGCTTCTCCACCGCGCCGTCGCTCACCACCAGCTGACGGGCCACCGCGGAGTTGGTCCGCCCCTCCGCCATCAGGCCGAGGACCTCGCGCTCACGGGGCGTCAGCCCGGCCAGCACGTCCTGCTTACGGCTCCGGCCCAGCAGCTGCGCCACCACCTCGGGGTCCAGCGCCGTACCGCCCTGCGCCACCCGGACCACCGCGTCCACGAACTCCCGGACCTCGGCGACCCGGTCCTTCAGCAGATATCCCACACCCCGGCTGGATCCGGCCAGCAGCTCGGTGGCGTACTGCTCCTCGACGTACTGCGAAAGGACCAGCACCCCGATCCCCGGGTGGTCCTTGCGCAGCCGCACCGCGGCCCGCACACCCTCGTCGGTGTGCGTCGGCGGCATCCGCACGTCGGCGACCACCACGTCCGGCGGTACGCCCTCAGCGGCCAGCTCGCCCACCGTCTTGATCAGCGCCTCCCCGTCCCCGACGCCTGCCACGACATCATGGCCGAGATCTGTCAGCAGCCGGGTGAGTCCCTCCCGGAGCAGTACCGAATCCTCGGCGATGACTACGCGCACCCTGTCCTCCACCACGACGTTTCTTCCCCCACTGCTCGATGGTCCCGCCCGTATGCCGTTCAGCATCCCAGCATCCCGGCACCGGCGGTGACGTAACGAACGCCCGAAGGGTTGCGTCACCTCGCCCCGTGCGGAACGCCCGGCTGCCGGGCAGGCCCGGGTCAGGGCCCGCCCGGCAGCCGGGCCGGGAGGAGCGGGAGTCGGTCAGCCGCGCCACGGGAGCTCGGCGGTGACCTTGGTCGGGCCGCCGGCCGGGGAGTCGACGACCAGGACGCCGTCCACCGCGTCCAGCCGGTCGGTCAGCCCGGCCAGACCGCTGCCCGACGCCAGGTCGGCGCCGCCGCGGCCGTTGTCGGTGACCTGGAGCATCAGCCGGTCCGCCGTCCGCCACACGTCGACCGAGGCACGGGTGGCGCGGGAGTGCTTGCTGACGTTCTGCAGGAGCTCGGACACGGTGAAGTAGGCGATGCCCTCGATGGCCTGCGCCGGCCGTCCCGGCAGATCGACCTCGACCGTGACGGGGACGGTGCAGCGGGAGGCGATGGCGGAGAGTGCGGCGTCGAGTCCGCGGTCGGTGAGGACGGCGGGGTGGATGCCGCGGGCCAGGTCGCGCAGTTCCTGGAGGGCGACCTTGACCTCGCCGTGCGCCTCGTCGACCATCTTGGCCGCGGCGTCCGGGTCGGCCGTCAGCTTCTCCTTGGCCAGTCCCAGATCCATCGCGAGGGCGACGAGGCGGGCCTGCGCGCCGTCGTGCAGATCGCGCTCGATGCGACGGAGGTCGGCGGCTGCGGTGTCGACGACCACGCCCCGGTCCGACTCCAGCTCGGTGACGCGCGTGGCCAGCTGGGACGGACTCAGCAGCCCGGCCACCATCACCCGGTCCACGGAGGCGAGGCCGCGGATGACCCACGGAGTGATCAGGACGATCACCAGACCGAGAGCGCAGGTCGCCGCGAGTTCGAGATCGGAGTCCAGATAGAACTGGTGGGTGGCGTCCCCGTACAGCTGGATGCCGCTGACGCCCACGTGCGTCGGGAAGACCCAGTGCCACAGCGGGTAGGTGAACGCGGCCCAGCCCCACGACCAGAGCGTCAGCGAGACGCAGAAGGCGAAGACCGCCCACGGGAAGTGCAGCACCGAGTAGAGCAGGTGCCGCCAGGACACCCCGCTCTTCAGGACCGCCCCGACCCAGGACATCAGACCGCCGGTCCGGCCCCGCACCCGCGCGGGAGCGGGCACGTCCAGCCCCAGCAGAGCACGGGCCCTGGCCCGCTCCAACGCGCCGAAGCCGCGGCACACGGCCAGCCCGACGGCCAGCAGCGGGATCCCGAGGAAGGTGATGAGGAGGCCTGCGCTCACCGACGTCATGGTGATCGCGAAGCAGAACAGCGCGGTGCTGATCGGGAAGCTCAGCAGCAGATAGGCGAACTCGCGCCAGGTCCTGGCCTCGACGGGGGCACGCAGCCAGGCCGGGAGGAAGTGCCCCGTCCCGGAGCCGGTTCCCGGTCGCTCATGGTCCCGTGTGTCAGGTCCGTATGCCGTGGCCATGGGTTCCGTCCGTTTCTCTGCTTCTGTCCGACGTGTCTGTCCGACGCTTCTGTGCGGCAGCCTGTGCCGCCGTGCGTACTTCCGCGTGCCGCTGTGCCTACGTCAAGGGTGCTGCTCCGTGGGCCCGCCCACCATGAGGGCGGTATCCGTCTTCGGCCGGGGGTTTTCCCCACCCTCAGCGCCGCTCGGACGCGCCGGCCCGGTCCGTACGGGGCCCGGCGGCGCCCTTCTCGTCCTCCCGGTCGCGCCAGGGCAGCTCGGCGGTGACTGTCGTCGGGCCGCCGGGCGGGGAGTCGAGCACGAACAGACCGTCGACCGCGCCCAGCCGCTCCGCCAGCCCCGACATCCCCGTACCGCCGTCCATGGAGGCCCCGCCCTGACCGTCGTCGGTGACCTGGATCAGCAGCCGGTCCGCCGTCCGCCACACATCGACGGACGCCGAACGCGCCCCGCTGTGCTTGCTGACGTTCTGCAGGAGCTCGGACACGGTGAAGTAGGCGATGCCCTCGATGGCCTGCGCCGGCCGTCCCGGCAGATCCACCCCCACGGTGACGGGGACGGTGCAGCGGGAGGCGATGGCGGAGAGTGCGGCGTCGAGTCCACGGTCGGTGAGGACGGCCGGGTGGATGCCGCGGGCCAGGTCGCGCAGTTCCTGGAGGGCGACCTTGACCTCGCCGTGCGCCTCGTCGACCATCTTGGCCGCGGCCTCCGGATCGGCGGTCAGCTTCTCCTTGGCCAGCCCGAGTCCCATGGCCAGGGCGACGAGGCGGGCCTGCGCGCCGTCGTGCAGATCGCGCTCGATGCGACGGAGGTCGGCGGCGGCCGTGTCGACGACCACGCCCCGGTCCGACTCCAGCTCCACGATCCGGCGTTCCAGCTCGTCGGAGGGCGACAGCAGCCCGCGCACCATGCCCCGGTCGGCGTTGGACATGAGCCGCGCCGTATAGGGGAGCACCGGCCACAGCACGAAGAGGCTCACGAACGTCAACGTGAAGGTGAGCACCCCCCACGGCAGCCGGATGAAGGAGTACAGCACCGCGCGCCAGCCCACCGGATCCTTCAGGGTCGACCAGAGCCAGGCGAAGAAGCCCTCCTCCCGGCGGACCGGAGCCATCGCGCTCGGCTCGTCGATCCGCAGACCGAGCAGTCCCCGCGCCCGGCCCCGCTCGGACCGGCCGAGCAGTCGCGCACCCTGCAGTCCGGCGGCCAGCAGAGGCAGGCCGATCACCGTGACCGCGAGCCCCACACCGACGCTGACCATCAGGACCGTGTAGACGAACCCGAGGATCGCCGTCGGGAGATTGGACAGGAGATGCGCGATCTCCTTCCACGTCCACGCGTCGAGGGCGGAGCGGACGGGCGGCGGCCGGTCGTTGTCGGGTACCTGGGGGCTCATGGTCATATGCCCAGCCTGCCCGGTGAGGCACCCGGACGCCATGGGGCTCATGGGTGGCGATGAAGTAGGGATAACCCCACCAGTTGTCCGACGCGGCTGCTTACCGTCCCTTTACAGGGCCTAGACTCCCGTGCGTACAGATCGTCGAACAGGTTTGAGGGAGCGAGGGGCGGACGTGACGGACGTGGCAGACCTGTCGGATGTGACGGACCTGTCCGGCCTGTCGGACGTGACGCACCTGTCGGACGTGACGCACCTGTCGGACGTGACGCACCCGTCGGGACCGGCCGTTCTCGCGTCGGACTACTTCCACAGCTACTCGGTCGTCGGACTCCTTGCCGTGGTCGGGGTGCTGTTCGTCGCCGTCGCTTTCGGGGCCGGCCGACTGCTGCGCCCCGTGGTCCCGACGCCGGAGAAACTCCTCACGTACGAATGCGGCGTGGACCCCGTGGGGGAGGGCTGGGCCCACACCCAGGTCCGCTACTACGTGTACGCCTTCCTGTACGTGATCTTCGCCGTCGACTCGATCTTCCTGTTCCCGTGGGCGACCGTCTTCGCCGCGCCGGGATACGGCGCGACGACGCTGGTGGAAATGTTCATCTTCCTCGGTTTCCTGGCCGTGGGACTGCTCTACGCATGGAAGAAGGGCGTCCTCGAATGGACGTGACGAGCCCGTCGTCCTCCGGTCGGCCGGGAGCGGAGGCGGGAGCCGCCGAGGCCTCCGCGCCCGAGCCCGTCCCCACATTCCTCCCCGAGCCGAAGCGGCTGGGTGTGCTGTCCCGGCTCGCACCCGAGCCGATGAAGGTGGTCCTCAACTGGGGCCGTCGCTACAGCCTCTGGGTGTTCAACTTCGGACTCGCCTGCTGTGCCATCGAGTTCATCGCCGCGTCCATGGCGCGCCACGACTTCATCCGGCTCGGCGTGATCCCGTTCGCCCCGGGTCCCCGGCAGGCCGACCTCATGATCGTCTCCGGCACGGTGACGGACAAGATGGCCCCGGCGGTGAAGCGGCTCTACGAGCAGATGCCCGAGCCCAAGTACGTCATCTCCTTCGGCGCCTGCTCCAACTGCGGCGGCCCGTACTGGGATTCGTACTCCGTGACGAAGGGCGTCGACCAGATCATCCCGGTCGACGTCTACGTCCCCGGCTGCCCGCCACGGCCGGAGGCGCTGCTCCAGGGCATCCTCAAGCTCCAGGAGAAGATCGCGCGCGAATCGCTGGGCGAGCGCTATGCGACGGGCGGCGCCGCCCGCCCGTCCACGTCCGCGCTGCGCAGCGGCCTGGTTCCGGCGCCGCCGGCTCCGGCGTCGGACGCGTCGGACGCGTCGGGTGGTTCGGGTGCCTCCAGTGCCCCTGGCGCCTCGGGTGGCTCCGGTGACGCGGGTGCCTCGGGGGAGGGGAAGTGACCGCCGCCGAGAGCACCGATACCTACGACCGGCTTCCGGACGCCGTCACCGAGATCTTCGGCGAGGACGCCACGGCGGAGCGGGCGTACGACCTGCTGACCGTCGATGTGCCGCCCGCCTCCTGGATCAGCGCCCTGGAGACAGCGCGCGACGGCCTCGGCTGCACCTATTTCGACTGGCTGAGCGCCGTGGACGAACCGGGCACGGGCTTCCGCGTCTGCGCCCATCTCGTCGCACTGCCGGCCCCGGGCGGAAGCGTCCGCCGGCTCATGGTCCGTACGACCGTCGCGCACGAGGCGGCCGTGCTGCCCAGCGCGATCGACGTCTACGCGGGCGCGGCCTGGCACGAGCGCGAGACGCACGAGATGTTCGGCATCGGCTTCGACGGCCATCCGCACCTGGTCCCGCTGCTGCTGCCCGAGGGCTTCGAGGGCCACCCCCTGCGCAAGGACTTCGTCCTGGCGGCCCGGGTGGCCAAGGCCTGGCCGGGCGCCAAGGAACCGGGCGAGTCGGAACACGGCGGCCCGAAGCGCCGCACGATGCTCCCGCCCGGCGTCCCCGACCCGAACGAATGGGGCCCGCTGAAGGGCCAGCTTCCCCCGGCCCCCGCCCGCCCGGCGCGCGGCGCGAGGCCTGCGGGCGACCGCCCGGCCCGCCGCACCCGCAGCGCGAGCGACGGCTCGACGGGCCGGCCGGCGGCGGGAGAGACGGCGAGCGCGGGTGCGGATGCTGCTTCCGGTGCAGGTGGCGAGGGCGCCGCGGGTACGGAACCGGCGCCCGGGACGCGGCCTCCGCGACGCACCCGCACCGCGTCCCAGGGATCGGCGAGCCAAGGGTCGGTGGAGGATGCGGCGGGGAAGGACGCGGCGGAGAAGGACGCGGCAGGGAAGGATCCAGCAGGGAAGAGCGCGTCCTCGGACGCCGCTCCGACCACGGACGACGCACCCTGGCACAACGCCCGCCCGGCGTTCGACGACTCATCGAAATCCCAGCCCCTCCGGTCGACACCCCAGCCCCTCCGGCGTTTGAGGAGCGGGGGTACGGGGGCGGAGCCCCCGGTTCGGGAAGGGGCGGGTGGGGGAGAGGCCCAGCGCAGCGCCACCCCCGAGACCCCCCGCACTTCGGAAGCACCGGAAGCACCGGAAGCACCGGAAACCCGGGAAGCACCGGAAACCCGGGAAGCACCGGAAACCCGGGAAACCCGGGAAAGCCCGGACACCCCTGCCCCCGACCCCGACGCCCCCGCCGGAGGCGATACCGAGTGAACGACGTACTGGACGTCGCCCTCCGCCTCGTCATCGTCTTCGCGGTGTTCATGGTCGTCCCCCTCATCGTGGGTCAGGCCGAACACAAGGTCATGGCCCACATGCAGGGCCGCCTGGGCCCCATGTACGCCGGCGGCTTCCACGGCTGGGCCCAGCTCGTCGCGGACGGCGTGAAGTTCGCACAGAAGGAAGACATCGTCCCGGCCGAGGCCGACCGCCGTGTCTTCCAGCTCGCGCCCGCCGTCGCGCTGCTCCCGTACCTCCTCGTGCTCGTCGCCATCCCGATCGGCCCCGGCGAGGGCGCGGTCGGCCAGGTCGTCGACGCGGGCATCTTCTTCGTGCTCGCCGTGATGGGCATCGGTGTGCTCGGCTCGCTCATGGCCGGCTGGGCGTCGGCCAATAAGTTCTCCCTGCTCGGCGGCCTCCGCAGCGCCGCACAACTGCTCGCGTACGAGCTGCCGATGCTGCTCGCCGCCGCCTCCGTGGCGATGGCAGCCGGCACGGTCTCGCTCCCCGGCATCCTCGACGCCTTCGAGTGGTGGTGGCTGCCGTGGCAGATCATCGGCGCCCTGGTCTTCTTCGTGGCCGGACTCGCCGAACTCCAGCGCCCGCCGTTCGACATGCCGGTCGCGGACTCGGAGATCATCTTCGGCGCGTACACCGAGTACACCGGCCTCCGCTTCGCGCTGTTCCTGCTCGCCGAGTACGCGGGCATCGTCGTGCTGTGCGGACTGACCACCGTCCTGTTCCTCGGCGGCTGGCACGGTCCGATGGGCGCCGACGGACTCGGCTGGGTCTGGACGCTCCTGAAGACCGGCATCCTCGCCTTCGTCGTCATCTGGCTGCGCGTGAGCTACCCCCGGCTCCGTGAGGACCAGCTGCAGAAGCTCGCCTGGACCACACTCATCCCGCTCGCTCTCGCGCAGATCGCGCTCACCGGCATCGTGAAGGTGGCGATCAACTAGTGGCCCCGATCCCCGGAGCCGGCCTGGCCAAGGGCCTCGCCGTCACCCTGCGGACGATGACGAAGAAGACCGTCACCGCCCAGTACCCGGACGTGCAGCCCGAACTGCCGCCCCGCTCGCGCGGTGTCATCGCGCTGTTCGAGGAGAACTGCACGGTCTGCATGCTCTGCGCCCGTGAGTGCCCCGACTGGTGCATCTACATCGACTCCCACAAGGAGACGGTGCCCGCTGCGGCCCCGGGCGGCCGCGAGCGCAGCCGCAATGTGCTGGACCGCTTCGCCATCGACTTCTCGCTCTGCATGTACTGCGGGATCTGCATCGAGGTCTGCCCCTTCGACGCGCTGTTCTGGTCGCCGGAGTTCGAGTACGCGGAGACGGACATCCTCGAACTCACCCATGAGCGCGACAAGCTCCGCGAGTGGATGTGGACGGTGCCCGAACCACCCGCGCTCGACCCGGGAGCCGAGGAACCGAAGGAGATCGCCGCGGCCCGCAAGAGCGCGGAGAAGCTGCGGACCCAGCGCGAGCAGGAAGCGGCGGCCGCGCCCGAACCGCCCGCCGCGGAACCGCCCGCGCCCGAACCGCCCGCCGCGGAACCGCCCGCGCCCGAACCGCCCGCCGCGGAACCGCCCGCGTCCGAACCGCCCGCCGCGGAACCGCCCGCGTCCGAACCGCCCGCCGCGGAACCGCCCGCGTCCGAACCGCCCGCTCCGACGGACCAGGAGGGCCAGGCGTGATCGCCGCCACCGGCACCGCACTCGGCGCCGCCTCCGGCCCCGTCGTCACCATCACCGAAAGCCACTCCGGCTTCCTCTCCCCGACCGGCATCGAGATCGCCTTCGTCCTCGTCGGCATCGCCACCCTCGGCGCGGCCCTCGTCACCGTCACGACCCGGCAGCTGGTGCACGCCGCCCTCTGGCTGATCGTGGCGCTCGGCGGCCTCGCCGTCGAATACCTCCTGCTCACGGCCGAGTTCATCGCCTGGGTACAGGTACTGATCTACGTCGGTTCCGTCGTCGTCCTCCTGCTCTTCGGCCTGATGCTCACCAGGGCCCCCATCGGCCGCTCCCCGGACGCCGACTCGGAGAACCGCTGGGCCGCCCTCGCGGTGGCCGTCGCCGCGGCGGGCACGCTCGTCTGGGTTGTCGTGGACGCCTTCCGCACCACCTGGATCAAGCTGGACGGACCGGCACAGGGTTCCACCGAGGCCACCGGCGCCTTCCTCTTCCGGCACTGGGTGCTGCCCTTCGAAGCGCTCTCCGTTCTCCTGCTCGCAGCCCTCGTCGGCGCGATCGTCCTGTCCCGCAAGGGCCGACTGGCCGGCAAGGGCCGAGAGGACAAGAGCTGATGCACCTCGCCTATCCCGCAGTGCTCGCCGTCCTCCTCTTCTGCACCGGGCTCTACGGAGTGCTCGCGCGCCGCAACGCGATCCTGGTCCTGATGTCCGTCGAGCTGATGCTCAACGCCGTCAACCTCAACCTCGTCGCCTTCGACGTCTGGCTCCGCGACGCCCTGCACTCCGGCCAGGCCCTCACCCTGTTCACCATCGCCATCGCTGCGGCGGAGATCGGTATCGGACTGGCCATCGTCCTCGCCGTGTACCGCAACCGCGGCAGCTCCGACGTCGACCGCCTCCGCGACACCGCCGAGACCGACGAGGCCGAGACGGTCCCCGACGGAGACGACGAGGACGACGAAGGCACCGACCGCGCCGGCACCGACGCCGGGACCGGCACCGAAGACCAGGCCACTGCTCCGGCAGGGAAGGCAAAGAAGGCAGAGGCCACCCCGTGACCACCACGACCCTCGCCGTCCTCGTCCCCCTCCTGCCGTTCCTGGGAGCCGCGGCCGGACTCCTGCTCGGACGCAACGCCCCCGGATTCGTCCGCCCGCTCGCGGTCCTGCCGTCCCTGGCCTCCCTCGTCATCGCCGCCGTCGTCGCGGCACGCCAGGGCGGCGGCCGGGCCATCGACGCCGCCACCCAGCTCACCCCCACCGGCTCGGTCCCGGTCGACCTCGCCCTGCACCTGGACGGCTTCGCGGTCCTGGTCGCGGTCCTGGTCGCCCTGGTCGCGAGCTGCGTGCAGATCTACTCGACCGCGTATCTGCGTGACGACCCCCGCTACCCCTCGTACGCCGCTCTCGTCTCCCTCTTCACCTCCGCGATGCTGCTCGTCGTCTACTCCGGCGACCTGATGGTGCTGCTGGTCGGCTGGGAGATCATGGGCATCTGCTCGTACTTCCTGGTCGGCCACTACTGGGAGACGCCCGAGGCGCGCGCCGCCTCCCTCAAGGCGTTCCTGGTCACCAAGCTCGGCGACGTCCCCTTCCTCATCGGTCTGTTCGCCCTCGCCGCCGACACGGGCACCTTCCGCATCACCGGCATCCTGGGCTCCGTCGCCCACGGCGGTCTCGACCACCCCACCGTGATCGCCCTGCTGCTCCTGGCCGGTGTCGCGGGGAAGTCCGCGCAGTTCCCGCTGCACACCTGGCTGCCCGACGCGATGGCCGGCCCCACCCCCGTCTCCGCGCTGATCCACGCGGCGACGATGGTCGCCGCCGGTATCTACTTCGTGGCCCGGCTCCTCCCCGTCTTCGCGTCCTCGGGCGCGGCGCTCGTCGTCCTCGCCGTCATGGCCGCCGTCACGATGATCGGCTCCGGTCTGGCCGCCCTCGCCCAGGACGACATCAAGCGCGTCCTCGCCTACTCCACGATCGGCCAGCTCGGCTACATGTCCGGCGCCCTGGCCGTCGGCGACCGCGGCGCCGCCGTCTTCCACCTGCTCTCGCACGGTGCGTTCAAGGCCGTCCTCTTCCTTGCCGCGGGCGTCGTCATCCACGCCGCCGGCACCAACTCACTGGCCGCGATGTCCCGCATGGGCGGCCTGGCCAAGCGCATCCCGGACGCGTACTGGACGATGACCGTCGCGCTCCTCGCGCTGGCCGCCATCCCGCCGTTCGCCGGCTTCTTCTCCAAGGAAGCCGTCCTCGTCGCCGCCGAGCACACCGCCCTCGGCGACCGGCACGTCGCCCCGGCCGCCGCCGGCTGGACCGTCCTGATCGCCGGACTGCTGGCCGCCGTCCTCACCGCCGCGTACGCCACCCGCCTCTGGCTCCTCGCCTTCCGAGGCCGCGGCGCCGAGGCCCCCGACCACGGCAGGCAGCCCGTCGCCATGACCTCGGTCCTCTGGGTACTGGCTGTCCCCACCATCGCTTTCGGACTCACCGTCGGCGTGATCGGCGACTGGTTCGACGGCCACAGCCTCACCCCGTCCCTGACCACCGCCGTCCTCTCCACCGGCGTGGGCCTCGTCGGCGGCCTCGTCACCTACGGAGCCTGGCGCCACACCGCGGCCATGGCGGCCCGGATCCCCATGGGATCCGTCACCGCCCACCCCGACGCGGAACCCGCCCTCATCGAGGCCGAGGCCCTGGAGAGCCACACCGCCGCCTACGGAGACGCCGGTGACGCCCCCGACCCGGCCGACCCCGGCCGGCTGCTGCTCGGCCCCCTCCACCGCCACGCGGCCACCGGCTTCCACCTGGACGCCCTGTACGCGGCGCTGTTCGTCCGCCCCGTCCAGGCGGCGGCGAGCCTCGTCCGCTTCCTGGACCGCGAGGTCGTCGACACCTACGTACGCGGCTCCGCCACCGGCGCACGCTGGCTCGGCACCGCCGTCCGCCGCGCCCAGACCGGCAACGCGCAGACCTACCTCAGCGCGCTGCTCGCCGGTTCCCTGGTCCTGGCGGTCGCCGCCGTCGTCTTCGCCAACGTCAACGCCGGGTCGTGAGCTGTGATCGATATGAGCGAATCCGTGATGCAGTTCCTTCTCGCGTTCATCGTCGCCGCCCCGCTGCTCGGCGCCGTGGCAGCGCTGCTCCCTGCCCCGCCCGGAATGAAGGGCCGCAACCCCGACCAGGCCGTGCTCCGCCACGGCGTGACCGTGACCGGCGTGATCCTCGTCGCCGCGATCGTGCTCGCCCTCGGCTTCGACCACGACCACCCGTCGAAGATGCAGGCCACCACCGACATCAGCTGGATCCCGGCGCTCGACGTCCGCATCCATCTCGGCACCGACGGCATCTCGCTCCCCCTTCTCGTACTGACCGCGCTGCTGACCTTCCTCTGCGCGCTCCACAGCTACTTCAAGATGCCCGAAGGCCCCTCCCCGAAGGCCTTCGTCGCCCTCGTCCTCGTCCTGGAGTCCGGCACCCTCGCGACCTTCGCCGTCCTCGATCTGCTGCTGTTCTTCCTGGCGTTCGAGATGGTGCTCATCCCGATGTACTTCCTCATCGCCCGCTGGGGCGGTGCGCAGAAGCAGGCGGCGGCCTGGAAATTCATCCTCTACACACTGCTCGGCTCGGTCGTCATGCTGCTCGGGCTGCTCCTCATCGGACTGAAGAGCGGCACCTTCGACATGGTGGCACTCGCCACTGACAACGGCCGCGGCCTCACCTCGTCCGTGCAGGTCGTCGCCGTTCTCGCGATCGGCATCGGGCTCGCGGTGAAGACCCCGATGTGGCCGCTGCACAGCTGGCTCCCGGACGCCCACACGGCCGCCCCCACCGTCGGCTCGGTCCTGCTCGCCGGCGTCCTGCTGAAGATGGGCACGTACGGATTCGTCCGGATCCTGCTCCCCGTCGCCCCCGACGGCATGCACACGTTCGCGCCCTACCTCGCGGCCTTCGCCGTCGCCGGCATCATCTACGGATCGCTCGCCTGCCTGGCCCTCGCCAGGCCCGGCGCCAAGGGCGACCTGAAACGCCTGATCGCGTACTCCTCCGTCGGCCACATGGGCTTCGTGCTCCTCGGCATCGCCAGCATGACGCCCACCGGCGTCAACGGCGCGCTCTTCGCCAACATCGCCCACGGGCTCATCACCGGCCTGCTGTTCTTCCTGGTCGGCGCCGTCAAGGACCGCTACGGCACCGCCGACCTCGACACCCTCTCCGGCGCCACCGGCGCCGCGCTCTACGGCAGCGCGCCCCGCCTCGGCGGCCTGCTCGCGTTCACCGCGATCGCCTCCCTCGGCCTGCCCGGCCTCGCCGGGTTCTGGGGCGAGATGCTCGCGCTGTTCGGCGCCTTCGACCCCGCCGACGGCCTGAGCCGCCCCGCGTTCCTGACCTTCATGGCCATCGCCGCGTTCGGCACCCTGCTCACCGCCGCGTACATGCTCATCCTGGTGCGCCGCGTCTGCATGGGCGCCAAGCGCGACGAACCGCACCGGATCCCCGACATCCAGCACCACGAGTTCGCCGCCTGGACCCCCCTCGCCGCCCTCACCGTCCTGGCCGGCCTGTGGCCCGCCGTCCTCCTCGGCCTCACCGACCCGGCCGTGCAGAAGCTCCTCGCAGGAGGCAAGTCGTGACCACAGCGGCCGAGAGCACCACCGGCCTCGTCCAGTCAGCGGCCGAGAGCACCACCGGCCTCGTCCAGTCAGCGGCCGAGAGCACCACCGGCCTCGTCCAGTCAGCGGCCGAGAGCACCACGGGCCTCGTCCAGTCCGTCGACTGGCTCGCCATCGCGCCCCCGGTCACCGTCGCGGCCGTCGCACTCGTCGTCCTCGTCGCCGACCTCTTCGTACCCCAGGAACGCAAACCGCTCCTCGGCTACGGGGCCGTCGCCGGGCTCGTCGCCGCCCTCGCCCTCCTCGTCCCGCTGCTCGACGGCGACCGCTCCACCTTCTGCCTCACCGGTGGCACCCGCGCCTGCAGCTACACCGCCGACCACTTCACCCTGGTCATCCAGGCCCTCGTGCTCGGCGGCGCCCTGCTCACCGCGCTGCTCTCGATCGGCGACACCCGCAAGCTCCCCGCCGGCGAGTTCTGGTTCCTGCTGCTGTCCTCCGCCGCGGGCGCGGCCCTGCTGCCCGCCGCCCGCGACCTGGCCACCCTCGTCGTGGCCCTCGAAGTCGCCTCACTGCCCGCGTTCGCCCTCGTCGGCATCAAGCGCGGCGACCGGCGCTCCTCCGAGGCCGCGCTGAAGTTCTTCCTGTCCTCCGTCGTCGCGACCGCCGTGATGCTCCTCGGCGTCAGCTTCGTGTACGCGGCGACCGGTACCCTCCACCTCACGGAGATCGCCGGCCGTCTCGACGACGTGCCCGGACAGCTCTCCACCCTGGCCGAGGCGGGCGTCGCCCTCACTCTCGTCGGCTTCGCCTTCAAGACGGCAGCGGCGCCCTTCCACTTCTGGGTGCCCGACACCTACGTCGGCGCCCCCCTGCCGATCGCCGCCTACCTCTCGGTCGTCGGCAAGGCAGTCGGCTTCTCCGGCCTCATCCTCGTCACGGTGGTCGCGTTCCCGTCGTACTCGGACGTCTGGGGCCCCGCACTCGCCGTCCTCGCCGCGCTCACCATGACCGTCGGAAACGTCGCCGCACTGCGCCAGAGCGCCACCCGCGCCCGCAGTGCCGTACGCCTCCTCGCCTGGTCGTCCGTCGCCCAGGCCGGCTACCTGCTGGTGCCGATCGCCGCAGCCGCGTACGCCGGCGACCGGCAGATCGGTTCCACTGTCGCGTACGCCCTGATGTACGCCGTCGTGAACCTCGGCGCCTTCGCGGTGGCCGCCCTGGTCGCCCGTACCCACCCGGGCAACCGCATCGCCGACTACCGCGGCCTGTACGCGTCCCGGCCCCTGGCCGCCCTCGCTATGGGCTTCTTCCTGCTCTGCCTGGCCGGACTGCCGCCGGGCATCATCGGCCTCTTCGCCAAGGTCACCGTCTTCTCCTCGGCCGTCGACGCCGGACTCGGCTGGCTCGCCGTCGTCATGGCCGTCAACGTCGTGATCGCGCTCTACTACTACCTGCAGTGGACCGCCGCCCTGTTCCGGAGTCCCGCCGAGGACGGTACGGAGCAGCCGCAGACCACCACCGGGCACCGGACGCCGGTCCCGCTGACCGTCGCGATCGTCCTCACCGCCGTCGCCGGGATCGCCCTCTCCGGAGCCCCGCAGACCGTCCTCAGGTTCGCCGCCGTCAGCCTGTTCTGACGGCTTCGAACCGTTCCGACGGCCCCAAGATCGGCTTGCCCCCGGCAGCCCGCACAGGGCAGGGTCATGCCCGCACACGACGCAGAGAGCGTCGACATCACAGAGGAGCAAGAGCAGTGCTGAGCGGCTTCAAGGACTTCATCCTGCGCGGAAACGTGATCTCCATGGCGGTCGGCCTCGCCGTCGGAGCCGCGTTCACCGCAGTCGTCACCGGGTTCAGCAACGGTTTCATCGTGCCGTTGATCGGTCTCATCACCCGAGGCACCGGCGACTTCAGCAAGGCCGAGTTCACGTTCGACGGTGTGACCTTCCCGTACGGAATCTTCATCAGCGCCGCCATCGCCTTCCTCATCACCGCCGCGGTCCTCTACTTCTGCGTCGTCATGCCCATGTCCAAGGTCCAGGACCGCTTCACCGCCAGGAAGAACCAGGAAGAGATCGACATCAAGGCAGCCCTGCGCGACTGCCCCCGCTGCTACACGGAGATCCCGGCCATCGCCTCCCGGTGCGCCCACTGCACCAGCGAGGTCGAGCCCGACCCCGAGGCCGTGGCGCTCGCGAAGGTCCCCGTCCAGCGCTGATCCACCCGCCCCTCCACCCGTACGGCCTACGGGCCGCTCCGCCGCGATCAGCCGGAGCGGCCCGGTCCCGCGGGCGTGAGCACAAGGGAACTAGCTCTCCTCGCCTGGCGTTGACCAGTACGGGAGGCTCCACTGGGGAGTGGAGCACCACCAAGCAAAGGGTTCCCCTGCTTGCACCACTTGGAGGGCGTACCGTGCACCGCCGGCACAACGGGCTGAGAACCGCCGTACTCCTCGGGGGCCTGTCCGCACTCATCATCCTCATCGGCAGCTTCTTCGGACGTACCGGCCTGATCGTCGCGCTCCTGGTAGCCGTCGGCACCAACGCCTACGCGTACTGGAACAGCGACAAGCTGGCGCTGCGGGCCATGCGCGCCCGCCCGGTGAGTGAATTCGAGGCGCCCCAGCTCTACCGCATGGTCCGCGAGCTCTCCACCGCCGCCCGCCAGCCCATGCCCCGGCTCTACATCTCCCCGACACAGGCCCCGAACGCCTTCGCGACCGGCCGCAACCCGCGCAACGCCGCGGTCTGCTGCACCGACGGCATCCTCCAGATCCTGGACGAGCAGGAGTTGCGCGGCGTCCTCGGCCACGAGCTCAGCCATGTCTACAACCGCGACATCCTGATCTCGTCCGTCGCCGGCGCCCTCGCCTCCGTCGTCATGTTCCTGGTCAACTTCGCCTGGCTGATCCCGGTCGGCCGCTCCAACGACGACGAGGGCCCCGGCATCGTCGGGATGCTGCTGATCATGATCCTCGGCCCGCTCGCCGCCTCCGTGATCCAACTGGCCGTCAGCCGCTCCCGTGAGTACCAGGCGGACGCCTCGGGCGCCCAGCTGACCGGGGACCCGCTGGCTCTGGCGAGCGCCCTGCGCAAGCTGGACGCCGGCACGAAACAGCTGCCCCTGCCGCCCGAACCCAGGATCGAGACGGCGAGCCACATGATGATCGCCAATCCCTTCCGCCCCGGGCAGGGCATGTCCAAGATGTTCTCGACACATCCGCCGATGGCGGAGCGCATTGCCCGACTCGAGCAGATGGCAGGTCATCGTCCGTGAAAACCATTCTCAACGTCATTTGGCTGGTCCTGTGCGGCTTCTGGATGTTCCTCGGCTACCTCGCCGCGGGCCTCCTGCTGTGCATCACGATCATCGGCATCCCGTTCGGCCTCGCGGCCTTCCGGATCGGCGTCTACGCCCTGTGGCCCTTCGGGCACCGCGTCGTCGACCGCCGGGACGCGGGCGCCCCCTCCTGCGTGGGCAACGTCCTCTGGCTGATCCTCGCCGGCTGGTGGCTGGCGCTGGGGCACATCACCACCGGCATCGCCCTGTGCATCACGATCATCGGCATCCCCCTGGGCATCGCGAACTTCAAGCTGATCCCGGTGTCGCTGATGCCCTTCGGCAAGGAGATCGTCAGCACCGACGAGCAGTTCGCCGGCTGGTAGAGCGTCCGGGCGGGAGGGGCACACGCAGTTCACCTGCGGTGCCCCGCAACCGCCCGGCCGTCACGAACGTCTTTGGATTCCAAGACCGAGTGACGGGTAGGTTCGCACGCATGAGCATTATTGGCTGGATCATTCTCGGACTCATTGCCGGCGTCATCGCCAAGATTCTGCTGCCGGGCCGCGACCCGGGCGGCCTCGTGGGCACCACCCTGACCGGCATCGTCGGTGCCTTCCTGGGTGGCTGGATATCGTCGAAGTTCCTGGACCGTCCGATCTCGGGGGACTTCTTCGACGCCGGGACCTGGGTCTCGGCCATCGGCGGATCGCTGGTCCTGCTGATCGTCTACCGGCTGTTCTTCGGCAACTCCCGCGAACGCCGCTGATCCGAAGGTCCTTCAGACGTCCAACCCGGTCTCGCGCAGGGTCAGATTGAGCCGACCACCGCTCATGCCTGTCGCGGGACCGGCCGTTCCCGGCCGGATCCTCGGCACTCCGTGGAACGCGAACCGCGACGGCCCGCCGAAGACGAACAGATCCCCCGAGGCCAACTCCACGTCCGTGTAGGGCCGTCCCCGGGTCTCCGCGTTGCCGAAGCGGAACACACAGGTGTCACCGATGCTCAGCGACACCACAGGCGCACCGGACCGCTCCTCCTTGTCCTGGTGCATGCCCATCCGCGCCGCGTCGTCATAGAAGTTGATCAGCGCGGTGTCCGGCGCGTACGTCCTGGCCGCACCGTCCGGCCCGTACGCCTCCACCAGCGCCGCCCGCCCCAACTCCCCGAGCCACTCCGGGAACGGAGCTACCGGCGCGCCGTTCACGTCATCCGCCGTACGGGAGTACCGGTACGGCTGCCAGTGCCACCCCAGGCACACCGTCCGCACGGACATCACCCCGCCGCCCGGCAACGCCGTGTGCCGCAGCGGTACGGGCCCGCGCGCCCACTCCCGGCAGGCCGCCACCAACTCCCGCTGCTGCTGGGCCGACAGCCACTCGGGGACATGCACGGCCCCCGGCGCGACCACCGCACGCGGCCTGGGGAAGAGACCGGACATCAGCGCACCGCCAGGGCGCCCTCAAGCCCCAGAAGCCGCTCCTTGCGCTCCAGGCCGCCCGCGTAGCCGCGCAGCGCCCCGTCGGCGCCGATCACCCGGTGGCACGGCCGCAGGACCAGCAGCGGGTTGCGCCCGATCGCCGTGCCCACGGCGCGTACCCCGGCCCCGGAGGCACCGACCCGCTCGGCGATCTGCCCGTACGACACCGTCTCGCCGTACGGGACGTCGTCCAGCGCGGCCCAGACCCGGCGCTGGAATTCCGTGCCCCGGCCGTCCGCGTACAGGACGTCGAAACGGGTCCGCCGCCCCTCGAAGTACTCCCTCAGCTGGGTGGCGATCCCCGCGAAGGCCCCGGGCGCACACGTCCAGTCGTCCTGGACGGCCGCAGCGCCCTTCTGGCCCGGCAGGGAGAGCGAGAGGAGCGCAACCCCGGCCGGTCCCGTGGCCTCCTCGCCGACCAGCAGCAGTTCGCCCAGCGGGCTGTCGACCGTCGCGTAGATGGTCATGGCTCGTCCCTCTCCTCGTCCTCGGGCGGCCGGATCATCGGCAGCCCACGGACCAGTCTGCGTCGCCCGAACTGCCGCAACCGGCGGTATTCGGACATGACGTCCGGACGCGGAACAACGCATTCCGCTCCGCGCCCGGACCGTCGGGTCCTACCGGTAGTTCGCGAACTGCACATCGAAGTCGAAGTCCTGGGCCTTCAACAGTGCCTGAACGGCCTGCAGGTCGTCCCGGCTCTTCGAGCTGACCCGCAGCTCGTCACCCTGGACCAGCGCCTTGACGCCCTTGGGGCCCTCGTCGCGAATGATCTTCGCGACCTTCTTGGCGTTCTCCTGGGAGATGCCCTCCTCGATGGTCGCGAAGAGCTTGTACTCCTTGCCGGACAGCTGCGGCTCGCCCGCGTCCAGCGACTTGAGCGAGATGCCGCGCTTGATCAGCTTGGACTGGAAGATGTCGAGGATCGCCTTGACCCGCTCCTCGCCGCTCGCCTCCATGAGGATCTTCTCGCCCGACCAGGAGATCGAGGCGCCGGTTCCCTTGAAGTCGTAACGCTGCGAGATTTCCTTGGCGGCCTGGTTGAGGGCGTTGTCGACCTCCTGCCGCTCGACCTTCGAGACGATGTCGAAACTGGAGTCGGCCATGACGTGTGGCTCCTTGTATCGGGGTGCTGGAAACGGAATGCGTACGGGGCGGCCGCAACGCCTGTCGGCGCCATGCCCGCCCCCAAAGCCTAGCCACCCGCGCCCCCCGGGGCCGCTGGTCAATCCAGTGGCGTAGCACCCCTGGGCATCAGGTATCGTTTACGTCGTTGCCACAGAGCGCCGTCGACAGACGGGTCTCACGGCAGCATCCCTTGGCGGTGTGCCCGAGTGGCCAAAGGGAGCAGACTGTAAATCTGCCGGCTCAGCCTACCCAGGTTCGAACCCTGGCGCCGCCACTGGAAGTGAAACCCCGTCCGACCTGCTTAAACCGCAGGTCGGGCGGGGTTTCTGCATGTGTGGAGGCGTGGCCGCGGAAGGTGCCGAGCGGCCCGGTGTTCTCACCCTGTCTCACCCGAATCCCACTGTTGATCAGCTTGTGTGGGGCGGGTGTGGGGCACGTTCGGCGGCTACCGGCCGCCCCGCAGCGTCGCTTCGATCCGGGCGTTCGCTGTCGCTGCGGCTCCGTCCAGGCACTTGGCGTAGACGCGGAACAGTACGGCCACACTGTGGCCGGCGCGCTGAGCCACCACCTGAGGCTCCACACCCGAACTGAGCCAGGTCGAGACGGCTGCGTGACGTAGGCCATACGGGCGCTTGGCCAGAGTCGAAGCCCGCTGAGCAGAAGTCAGGGCTCGCGAGCGGGCCTCTGCCCAGACCTCCCCGTATCCCGTGTCCTGGATCAGCCCACCACGCTGGGTGCGGAAGAGCCGCCCGTCCGGGGCCGCTCCGTAGGCCACGAGGTGCCAGCGGAGCAGGGCGACCAGGTCAGGCGGAATCGGCACCGTGCGGACTGCCTTCCGCGGGCGGTGCTTGAGCCCTCGCCGGTCGTGGGCAGTTCCGCTGTCCGTCCAGGCCGATCCGGAGCGGGGACGCGTCTCGCGCAGCCTCAGCGTGCCCCAACCGCGGCGGGGGAGGTCACAGTCGTTGACGGATAGACCGATCACTTCCGCCGGCCGCGCCGCGGCGTAGTACATGCACCCGAAGAAGGCGACCAGGTGGCGCCCACGAGCGCTCTGGGCCCGCACGGCATCGAGCAGGGCGAGAGCCTGCCGAGGATCGGGGACGGTGGCCGGGTCCAGCTCCTCCTCGACTTGCTCGGGCGCCTTCCACTGGACCTGCGGCAAGGGGTTCAGCGGCAGGTGCCCGGCGTCGACGGCATAGCCCAGGGCGTTGTGGAAGATCGCACGTTTCCGACGGATGGTCGACGCGGCCGCGGTGGCGCCATCCAGCTTCTTGGTGAGGGCATCGAGCGCGGCCCGGACGTGCATGCGGTCGGCCAGAGCCGACGTGGGCAGCGACTTCCGCTCGAACCAGGCCAGCACCTTGGCCACCTCGGCAGGGGGCTCCTCGGAACGCCGGTTCATGTTGAAGGCCCAGCCGTAGAGCGCGGTGCGTACCGTCCTCGGGTCAGCCATGCCCTTGGTGTCCGTGACCAGGGCGGGCGCGATGGTCGCCATCGCTTCGGAAAGAGTGCGTCGCGTCGACCCGGGGGAGTGCGGCCACTTCATCTCGATGTAGTCACGCGCGTGCTGGTACCAGCTCACGTCCTTGCGTTGACGGAGCTCCCGAACCGGTACGCCGGTCGCTTCGTCGAAGGGCTCGCCCGCGTGGGCGGCGCGGAGCAGTTCTGCCCGCCTGCCGTCAGCGAGCGTCTTGGTGCGGAACGTCTGTGAATGCGGCGTCAGGCCGGTCTTCCACCGCAGTTCCGCGGAACTCTGTCCTCGGTCCTTTCGCTGACGCACTGCCCAGATTCGCACGTCGTACGTGTGCATGTTGCTCCCATGGAGAAGGGGCCCGCCGGTGTGACGGGCCCCCAGGTGATTGGTTGTGGCGCCTATACGGCGGACTGCGCGCAGGACTGCCACCAGGCGTCAAGGTCGCTACGGCTCACACGGACCTGCCCGTTCGGCAACTTCCGGATGAGCGGTGCCTGGCCGCGAGCACGCATGCGGTAGAAGGCGGCGCGGCTCATGCCGAGTTCGGCGAGGACTTCGGGAAGTTTGAGCATCTGAGGGCGTGCCATGGCCCGACTCCTTGGCTCGGTTCGGTCTCACGAGTGCGGTTACAGCGGTTACGTCGGTTACAGCGCAGGTCAGGGGCCTGTTTTCTGTAACCGACGGGCGGGGTGTAACCGATGGCGTGCGGTTACGGGCGACGAGTGCCGAGGGCGGTGTAACCGGGGGTGTACCGGTTACACCGCCTTGATCGGTTACAGGTGCGCCGCAGGTCAGACAGGCAGTGAGAGGGGTGTAACCGGTGTAACCGAGGATTCGGGGGGCGGGGGGCAGTACCGGCTCCAGGCGTCGGCCAGGTCGTCGCGGTGGTAGCCCTTGACGACTTGGCCGCCGATGCGCAGAGGGCGGGGTGAGATGGGCTTGTTCTTGGAGGTGACGTACTCCTTGAGCATCTTGGAGAGGGCTCGCGCGGTGAGGTGCTGGCCGTCGAGGTCGCCCCAAGGGGACTCCTCCATGGCGTTGAGCATGTGGAGCATCTCGGCTGTGGACACGGTGTCGGCTCCGGGGAAGACGTGGTCCCGCAGGTCGGTGAGGAGCTTGACTCCGAGCGAGGCGCGGTCGTCTTCGTTTACCGCGTTGACCAGGTCGACGCATGCCTGGCGGGCCCGTTGCGGCCAGTCACCACCGGCTGCGTCGGCGACGGCGAGCAGGGGTTCCCAGACGTCTGCGGGGCGGTCGGTGATGCCGTCGGGCATGTCCGGCCAGGCACCTTCGATCCGGTCCCGGACCTGGTCGGCCCAGGCGGCGAGCTGTTCGCGCAGGGCATGGCCCTGCGGCTCGTGGATGCGGGCGCGGAACGGCTCAACGGTCTCGTTGCGGGCCCGGCGTCGCATCCGGATGATGACCGAGCGGGCCAGGATCGTGTCGGGCAGCGATCCGAGTCCGCCCATGGCGACCGCGCAGTACGAGGGAAAGGCGACGACCGTTTGTGCGCCGCCGTCTCCAACGCACCGGTAGGAGACGCCGCTCCTGCGGTGTCCGGCGTTCAGCAGGCCGCGCAGGTCCTCGTTGTCCTTGGCCTTCGGGCCGAAGACGGTGTCGATCTCATCGAAGAGGATCGTGGGCCGTCCTGCGGTGTCCGCTACCGCGCGGAAGAGAGCGGCTGGTGAAGCGTTCACCGCGTGCATGGGGTGCGGCACGAGGGTACTGATGACTTCGAGTGCCCGGGTCTTGCCGCTGCCCGGTTCGGGGCTCAAGAAGGCCATGCGCGGGGTGGAGTCGAAGGCGTCGAGCAGGTGGGTGTGCGCGTCCCACAGAGCGACGGCGACGTACGCGGCCTCGGCCGGGAAGGCGTTGAACCGCCGGTGGAAGGTCTCCACTTCGTTGAGCAGGGCGGCGCCGTCGATGGGCGGGCTCGTCGGTGTCGCGTTCATACGGCGGCGCCTTCCTGGTGGGTGCGGAGCGGGCAGAGGTCGCGGTGGCGGGTGTGGTCTTCGATCAGGGCGAGGGCTTTGCGTTGGCCGGCGGCGAACCGGTTGCGGCCGCACGCGCAGATGCTCGTGGCGGTCGGGACCGCGCCGCGGGGGGCGCTGACGGTGAGCCAGGCGATGGGGTAACGCCCGTCTCCCATCTGCTGGTCAGGGAGAGCATCAGTGAGGACGCCTTCGGCGACGCCCTTCGCCGCCCCACCGCCGGTGACTGCCGGGGCCGGTTCGGCGAGGTAGGGGCCGGTGGGGGTGGAGGGCAGGCATTTCAGAGGGGGGTTCGGCCGGGGGCTCATGTTGTCTCCCGTGGCCGGCAGGTGCGCAGGGACCAGTTCAGAACGCTGCGCAGAGTCGAGCGGCACTGGGAGGCAGGGAGTCCGGCCGCTTCGCCCGCCCTCTGAAATGCCTCTTCCACCTCGTGCCGCGTGAGGTCGCCCCATCCGACGAAGCGGGCCACCTTCCGGGCGCTCTCGAAGAGCTGCGCTTCACGGCCGCCCTCGGCGGTGCCTGCCACGAGGGCGGTCTCGCGCTCCAGCGCGGTCTCAGCAGCCCGGTTGCCCCGCTTCGGAACGGACAGCCGCAGGGGCACGGCGGGACGCTCCACGGGTCTGAGTGCGGCCAGCAGCCACCCGGGCATCGCAGCCACCGACGCGGGGTCGATCACCTCGTACGCCCGGCCGTTGACGGTGCTGCCGGGGGCGACGACGTATCCGCCCCAGGCCCGGGTGTCGATCGAGGGGGAGAGGAACCCTGCGGTGTTGCCGAGCCTGATGCTGTCCGGGGCGTTGAAGTACAGGTGCTCTCCGCTGCTCGCGGTCCGGGTCCGATAGGTGGTGGGGACTGGCTGCCCGGCGCGCTCGCAGAGCGCCTCAAAGGTCGTCAGGCCGCAAGGCGTGTCCGTGTTGCCTTTCTGCTTGGGCATGTCGAGGTCGACGACGACCAGACCGGAAGGGCCGGTCGCGATCCCGATGTTGAACCGGCCGGTGGACCACGCGCGGTGTATGCGGTCGGGGTCGGTGGTGGCGCGCTGCTCCCACTTGCGGTGACCGGTGGTGCAGTCGCCCGTGCGGGGGCAGGAGGCTTCACCGTGCAGGGCGGGCGGCTTGCCGCCAGGCCGTAACGGGAAGACCGCCCAGCCGCGGGCGGCGGCATCGAGCGCTGCGGACAGCAGCGCGGAACGTACATCATGGGTCATGCTGGATGTCTCCAGTTCTGTGTTGAGTGCTGGCAGACGACGGCGGCCCTGGTTCTTTGGCGAGAGAGGGGCCGCCGTCGGCGTAGCTACTTCCGGTTGCCGTGGCGGGTGTGGTCGTGGGCGAGGGCGGCCAGTCGGCCGGCCTCGTCGGGGGTGACGGCGCGGTAGCGGATCCGCAGGGTGCAGTCCGGTGCCGGACAGCGCAGGGTGCGCATGCCGTTGAGTCGGGCGATGGCGTCGGATACCTGGTTCGCGTAGGGCTTCAGGTTGGGCATGGGTTCCTGCTCTCGGGTCAGTTGTGGAAGCGGTCGGAGCGGGGGTGTTGGTCGCACCATTCCTCGGCGCACACCTTGTGGACCGGTTCGCGGTCGTGGCTGCGCATGGGGGTGGGTTTGCCGCAGAGCACGCACGGCAGGTCCCGGGAGGCGTCGAAGTGGCGGGCGTCCCGCCAGTCCAGGAGCGGCACGACCAGCTCCCGGGGTTAGTGGTGGTTGATGGTGCCGTTGGCCTTGCCGAACATCCCGGACGCGGTGATGTTCTGCGTGATGTGCGTCGTCCCCCGCCCCGTGCTGGCCGTACTGCGGCCGAGCCGGAGCAGGACCGGGACGCCGACGGCTGCGGCGGCGATGAGGGCGACGGCGGCCCAGAGGGCTTCACTCATGGCGATCAGTCCGGGGGCGGCGTAGGAGATGCCGATACCGGCGGCGGCGACGCCCCCGCCGATCGTCGGTGTGAGCAGGGCGGTGGTCTTGGCCCATGTCGGGATCGGCTGCGCGACCGGGACGGGCGGCGCGGGCGGGGCCTGCTGGGGGGTGTAGGCGAGGGTGCGGATGCCGCCGGGGAGGGTGACCATCTGGACTCCCGGGGGGATCTCGGTGGGCAGCATCGTGGGGTGTTGGGTGGGCTGCTGGGGGGTGAGGGTGGTGATCTCGTACGCGGTCTCATGCACGACGGGGCTCCTTCAGCAGCGCGTGGGGACCACCCCTGATCGTCAAGGTGTGGTCCCCGGCGGCTTGTCGTGTTGCTTGTCGTCCGGCTTGTCGTGTGCCTTGTCGCTTGTCGCCTTGTAGGTCACAAGCCGTTTCCGGCCCGCACGGACCCATCCAGGGCCCTTCTTGAACCGGTGACGACAAGCGACAGGCGGTCAGCCCTCGGCGGGGTTGTCGGGGGCGTGCTGGCGGTGGACGTAGCGGGCTTTCGTGCCGGTCCCGACGCGTACGGCGGTGCCGTCCTCGGTCCAGGTCTTGAGCCAGCCGACGACTGTCTGCCGGGTCGTGCCGTGCTCCTCGGCGAGCGCGCGGGCGATCGCAGAGGCGCCGGTGCCGTCCGGTCCGGCGGCGAGCAGCAGGGAGTGGGCGGCCTGCCGGGCGGCGTTGTCCTCGTTCTGCAGCGCCGACAGGTTCAGCCCGCCTGACGTCGGCTGCTCGGTGTTGGCGTCGGGTTGGGTGAACGTGGCGAACTCGGCATCGATCTGCTCCCGGAACTTCCGGGCCAGCGCCTCTTCCTGCGACTCCAGGCCGGTTCGCAGCGCAGACAGGTTCAGCCCGCCACCAGTTGCGGACTGCTCGTCCGCTCCGGTGGCAGGGGTGTTGGCGGTGTCCCGCATCCACGCGGTGCGCTCCGGTGCCCACCGGTTCGCGTAGGCGTCGCCACCGGCCTTGGCCGAGACGTCGTCGAGGGTGGGGTGCATGTCGGAGGTGGCGTGGACGATGTCGCGGATCTGGTTGGGCAGGATCCGCCAGTTCTTGAACAGCGCCGCCGCGGACTCCGGCGTACCCATGAACCCGGCCCCCTTGTACGGAGCCTGGTCCACACGGAGCCCACGGGCGCCGGGGAAGACCTTGCTCAAGTCCATGCCCTCCACCTCACCGCCGGTGAGGCAGACCCGCGCCTTGGCCTCGCGGCGGATCATCAGGTTTCCGAGCACGGACCCGGTGGCACCGAGTGCGGTGAGGACCGTGCGGACGCCCATGGCCCGCAGCATGCGGATCACTTCGAGGATCTTCTTCGCGAGGTCCTTCATGGACCGGTCGGTGCTGGTCAGGATCTCCGCACCCTCGTCCACGACCAGCATGATCTGCGGGATCTTCGTGCTGATGGGGAGCTGGTCGGTGTTCCGCTCGGCCATCAGGTCCTGGTAGGCGACCTTGCGGCGCATGCCGATCGCCAGGGCCGCATCGAGCATCCGTGCGGCCTCCTCGTGAGTCGAGGCGAGCCAGTCAACACCCGGCCGCACCCCCTCGACCGGGGACCCGTCGGAGTCGAACGCCGCGCGGACCCAGGGCAGGCCGGCGGACCCGGCATTCAGGTCGATCACCCAGGTCAGGACGTCGGTGGCACGGGCGAACCCAGCCAGGATGACGTGGACCATGTTCGTCTTCCCAGACCCGGTGGGGCCGACGACCAGCGCGCACTGCTCGCGCAGGAACACGCAGATCTCTTCGGCATTGGTGCGGTAACCCCACGGGATCCCGGTGTAGATCGACACCGGCGTGTAGTCCGTCGGGTAGGTGCGCTCCTCGGAAAGCACGTTGACCGTGGTCACGTCGATGAGCACCCGCCCTTGATGCACACCCTGCGAGGCGACCGCCGTGCAGCCGTGAGGCAGCCGGGCATCGGCCGACAGCGCTGCGGAGTGCTGCGCGATCCGGTCGTACGTCGTTCCGCCGGCGGGGAGTTCGGCGTCGATCGTGAACCCGGTACCGGTGGGCCAGATCTCCACCGCGAGGACCCGCAGCGTGAGGTTGCAGACCCGCTGAACCCGGTCCACCCACTCCGCAGCAATCGCCCGACGCTCCGCAGAGAGCTCCCGGGAGACCTGGTGTTCATCGGCGGCGATGGCCTCCAGCTCCCGCGCCTCCTCGTACAGGAGGGTGGAGCGGGCGGCGGCCCCGATGCCGACACCGATCGTGGCCAGGGAGCCGAGTGCGGCCCACGTGAGGGGGCCGGTGGTCATGGCCCACGTCGTCCACCCGGCGCCGACGAGCCAGGAGGCGGAGCGCATGGCGATGGTGCGGGCGGAGAGGCGTTCGCGCAGGCTGCTGATGGTGTGGCCGATCGCCCCGGCCGCGCCGACCGTGAGGACCCAGCCCGCAGGCATGGACGTAGCGGCGCCGGTGGTGGCGACTGCAAGGCATCCGGTGGTGGCGGATAGGGCGCCGGTCACGGGTCCGTGACCGGCGGCCCAGTCCCACACCGGCCCAGTGTTGGCCTGTGTGGTGGTGGTCATGTCAGACGTTCCATCCCTTCTCGGCCTCGGACCCGTTGCGCGGGTCCTCGTGGCGGGCGATGTCCTGTTCGTGGGACTGTGGGACTGGCGGAACAGCGGCCCCATGTCCTCGGCCACCGCCACGGCGCTCATGACGGCGCCGAAGATGTCGTTGAAGCCGTCCGCAACCTCCTTCTCCAGCGGGAACTCCGAGTCGGCCCGCTCGGCCAGGACCCGCATTACGTTCGCCACGCTCGTGAGCGCGGCCGGGAGCCCTTCGACCATGGCCAGGATCTCCATGGCGTTCTCGGGGTCGTACTGCTGAGCTGCGGATTCCATCTCCGCGGCGTACTCCTCGAACCGGAAACCAGACACGTTCTCTCCCTCATCCGGGGTGGTGGTGGGTGCTGCCGGCGTCAGCCCTTCGGGGCGCTCGGCCGTGTCGCTGATCTGCTCGTGGGTGTCTGCCGCTTCCTGGTCGGCGGCGGCCTCGTCTTCCTGCTGGGCGGCGTGTATGGCGTCGTCCCGCTCCTGGCGCTGTTCCTCGGCGGTGCGGGTGAGGCGGGCGTAGAGGCGGCGCCCGGGGTACTGGAGCCAGGCCAAGCCGCGCTTCCGGCCCAGCGGGGTGGAGACCATCCCGATGAGTCCGAAGGCTCCGGCAAGCAGTGCGGCGAGCAGGCGCCGTCCCTGGAACCGGACGGCGGACCGCCGCAGGGCCTTGCGGGCCTTCTTCCTGGCCGGTGCCTTCCGCACGTCGTCGCGCCGTGCGGCGACCTGTCCGGCGGTCCGCTGGTCGCGGGCCTTCCTGTTGCGCTCGATCGCCCGGCCCTTGACGGCCCCGACCTTCCCCGCGGCCTTGCTCACCGACCGGCCGACCGGCCCCTGACGGGCCATGGACGCGGACCGGGCTGCGGTCTTGGCACCCCGGCGGGCATCGGCCAGAGAGCGCCGTGCCCCGGTGGTCTCGGACCGGCGGCCCGACCGGGACGCGGGCGCCCTACGGGCCGAGTCCCGCAGAGCCTTGACCTGCCCCACAAGGCCCGCCGACTTCCCCGGGGCAGCCCCGGCGGAAGCCTTCTTGGCCGACGCCTTGCGGAGAGCGGCCGGGCTGCTCTTCGGTCGGCTCGACTTGCCAGAGCTGAGCAGCGAACCGGCAACGCCGCGGCCCGACTTTCCCCGGCCACGACCTGCGCTCTTACTAGTGCCGGCGCTCCCGCTACGGCCCTGGCCCGGCACCCGCCCGGATCCGCCGTGCCGGGAGGACCGACCAGCCGATCCCGTACCGGACCCAGAGCGCTGCGTGCGGCCGGTGGCCTTGTGGGGCTGCTTCTTGTCGCGGTGCTTGCGGGTTGCTGCTGCCGTGCCGAGAACGACGGCGCCGGTGGCCGCGACGGCCAGGGCGGCCGGGCCTCCGACGAGGGCTGCGGCGGCGAGCAGGGAGGTGGTGGCGTTGGTGCCGGTCACCGCGAGCGGGACGACCGGCCAGCCGCCCGGGGTGTGCTCCACCCCGGCATCGACTGGTGCGGGCTTGGGCTCGGGTGCCGGGGGCGGGGTGCCCGGGGTGGCCTCGGGGGCCACTACCGGGGTGAAGGTGGTGTCGGTCATGCTGAGTGCACTCCTTCACGGAGTAAGGGGCCCGGCCGGATCTGTAGCGGAGAAGAGCCGGGCCCTGCGAACTTTCAGGCGGCGCACTGTTCTTCGGGGTAGGCGCAGGTCACGCACATGCCGAGCGAGCTCGGGATGCGGTAACCGGCGTCCTGGTGGCAGTTCGGGCAGACCTGCCGGGCGGCGTTCGCCTTGGTGAGCGCCGCCCAACGGGCCGGGGTCATCGGCCGGACCGGCTTGGCCCGGGCGACGAGGTAGAGGTAGGCGACCAGTGGGCCCCGGCGCTTCCGCGGGCACTCGAGCACCGCAGCGCCGTCCTGCCCGCCCGGCCGCAGCCCCAGAGCGCGAAGCTGCCGAACCGTGGCGTAGCCGGGCGGTGCGAGACGCCACCGGTAGACCGAAACCAGTGGGTTCGCGGATTCTGAAGGTGGTCGATCAGCGAACCCGCTTGTGACTGAGGTGCGGTCGCCGGATGGAGGGTAAGTTCGGGACCGTTGGTCTGCGCCCCTGAAAGAGGCCGACGGGCTTGCCACCGCGCTGGGCCGTAGGGTCTCGTGCATGCAAGCAGATAGCTCTCTGGAACCACGTTCTCTCCTGATCAACGGCACTGTCGGCGTCGGCAAGACGTCGGTGGCTGAGAGCGTGGGCGACCTTCTCGCCGATGCCGGGATACCTCATGCCGTTATCGACCTCGACTGGCTGCGCCAGTCTTGGCCAACGCCTTCGGGAGACCGCTTCAACTTCGGCATGATGTTGCGGAACCTGCGCAGCATGGCTGGCAACTACCGTGCTGCTGGGGCTACTCGGCTGGTCCTCGCCGGTGTGATCGAGAACTTGGGCGAGCGAAGACTGTGCGGCGATGCAGTCGGCACTGAGCTTTCGGTGTGTCGACTTCAGGTCGATTTGCCTGTCAACCACCAGCGACTCATGCGGCGCCACGAGAACGAGCCCGACGCGTTGCGATGGCACCTGGCCAGAGCTAGCGAGCTGGTTAGGATCCTCGACCAAGCAGCAGTCGATGACTTCAGCGTTGACACCACGACGCGCTCGGTTGGCGAGGTCGCAGCCGATGTGATCAAGAAGGTCGGCTGGCTGTGACGCAGCTGCTATGCCTGCGTCGGATCGATGGCGAAGCGCTCGGGGTGGGCGGTGCGGACGTAGTGGATCGCGGTGTAGGAGGTGATCCCGAAGAGACGCATCAGCCTGACCGGGTCAGCGGTCTCCCGTGCTTCGTCCAGGAACCGGTCCTGTCGCAGCTGGGTGAAGTTGATGCCGACGCGGTCGCGAAGCGATGAGAAGTTGGCGATTCCCACGGACGGACGATCGACGTGCAGTGCAGTGAGAGGACTGACGATCAGATAGGGATTGGTACTCAGGGGCCACCTGCGGTGACGTTCGACCAGCCACTCCTTGACGAGTCGCAGAGCGAACTCGTCGAGGCAGATCACGTGATCGAGCCGGTTCGGCCTGCGGATCCGTAGCCGCCCTGTGGACCGGTCAAGGTCGTCGAGAAAAATTTCAGCAACTTGCTTGGGGCGAACCGCGTAGACAGCCATCAGGACCAGGGCGAGCCGGTCCTTGGCGCCGCCGGCCAGGTTGAGCAGGCCTTTGAGGCGGTCCGCCGGGATCGGCCGGGGGACTCTCACCGGGGTGGTGAGGTGCACGTTTCTGGCCGGATCGCGGAAGATGCGGCGCTCGCGTCGCAGGGCTCGAAACAGCGAGCGCAGTGAGGTGAACACCGAATAGTTCACGGCCGCCGTCTTCACTTCCTGCTCGGTCACTTCGCCCAGCGAGGCGAGATGCTCCCACGTGCCGAGGACGGACACGACGTGCAGGGTGTAGCCGCGGATCGTGTCCCAGCGCATGGGCGGGGAGGGGCGTTTGCCGCGGCCCCGGAGCACGGCCATCCAGGAGCGGAGGTCTGCCTGGAACTGGGCTGGTGCCTGGTCCACCCATCGGCGAACCGATGCCTCGTGGGTGCCGATGGTGTCCGAGTCGAGCGCCAGCATGCCCTTGGTCTGCAGGAATCCGGCGACTCGGACGGTGTTGTAGTGCGGGGAGAGGTCACCGACGCCCACGACGTCCCGTTCAGGGATCGGAGTTCCGGTGCCGAGCCAGGCCATCAGAACTCGCAGGGTGCGAAGGCTCTTCTTGCGGGTGGCGCTCGACCATGCCTGGTCGCGGGCGAGCCGGTCGAGCTCGCTGACGATCGCCTGTCCCGGTTCGCTGATCCTCAGCAGGCCAGGGTTCTGGATGGCCTTCCAGTGCCTCTCCGGTGCCGGGAAGAGTTCGAGCTGTGTGGGGTCGATCAGGTGCCGGGGCCAGTAGCGAAGCTCTGCCCGGCGCTGTTGAGCCTGCCGGTCGCGCGCGTTGTTGAGGTCGCGGCCGGTCTTGTTCACGTAGATGTCGACGTCGCCGCCGAACCACAGCTGGTCAGGGATCGGGGCATCGGCGAGCGTCTGCTCCAGCTCGACGACGCGGCAGCGACGGCAGCGTCCCAGGGAGAGAGGAAGCGTCCGGTGGCAGCGTCGGCAAGGGCCGTTCTGGCTGGAGCGTCGCCAGTTCTTGCAGGCGGAGCACAGTTTCGCGGTGGTTCCCGACCAGGACAGGCAGTGCCCGCAGCTGACGGCCGACGGTTGGGGGTGAAGTGCGAGGTGCCACTGGTTCGGGCGTCGCCGAAGCAGACCCGCGCGACGGAAGATCTCCACTATGGGTCCACGTAATTGTGGCAGTTGAGCGATGTCCTGTTCGCTCACCAGGACTTGGTCGGCCTCCCGGACGGCGAGCGCGAGGCGGGCCATGTGGAGGGCGAGCCTTTCCCAGGCGTCGCTCAGGTTCCGCTCGGCTGTCATCTGCGCGATGACGGGGGTCAGGGCGGGCAGTTCCGGGAAGTCCCGGTCCATGATCCGCTGTGCGTGATCGACCCTCAGTGCCCGCGGTGGTGACGGCCAGGACATCTGGCCGTGTACCTGTGCCGGGCAGATCCGTGGGTCGTCACGGACCAGCGGCGCCTGTGGCTCCAGCGCCAAGGGCCGCCAGTGGCCGTCCGGTATGGGCAGCTCGGGGAATCGGAAAACCCGCTGACGCCAGTGCATCGGGTCCTGGCCTCAGTTGGGCGGAAGGCCGCGCGGCCCACGGCCCGTTCCCGGGATCGGCCGGACCGCGGAACCGCGGTCCGGCCGGGCGCCGGCCACCCTGCGTTCCTCCTGCTCCCGGGAGGCGAGGTGCGGCTCGGGCTCGGCCTGCATCAGGTCCGCGACGGTGCAGTCCAGAGCCGCACAGATCTTGTCCAGATCCTCCAGCCTCACCGTCACGGGCTTCCCGCTCCACAACGCCGCGACCTTGCTCAACGAGGGAGTGAAGCCCACCTCGGCCAGAACCGCCTGCAACTGGGTCGGGCGCCAGATGTCACGTTGGGCGGCGACCATCCGCAGATTCCATTTCACCCTCATGCCTCCATGCTCAAACGTCGAACTGCCCGGCGCGCGGACTGCAGACTCGCCAGTTCGGGATCGGCCTGGACGGTCGAGAGGTAGCCGACCGTGGTACTGGCCCAGATATGGCCGAGGACCTTCTGCACGTCCCAGAGCGCCATGCCGCTCTCGTAGAGGTGCGTCGCCCTCGCGTGCCGCAGCAGATGTGGGAACAAGCAGGTCACCGGGCCTGGAAGGTAGAGACCGCCGGCAGTCTTGAGCGCTTTGCGGAACGCATCAGGACGCACCGGCATACCCACCGCGATGTTCAGGTCCGCCACCGCCCGCGGCCGCCGTTCCGAGGGGAACAGCGGCGCAGCTGGGTCCAGGGCGTCGTCGCTGAACAGACCGCGGACGTCCTCGATGTACCACCACAGCAATTCACGCCCCTCCGCGAAGAGGTAGGCCTGCCGTTCGCGCTTGCCCGACCCTCCGGCCCCTTTGCCTTGGACCACAAACCGGCCCCACTGGCCAAGCTCCCAGTGAATGTCCCCGAGACGGACCGCGCAGAGCTCGCTCGCCCGGACACCGGAGACGTAAGCGATCTTCGCCATCACGTAGTCGCGTACGGCCACCGGATACTTGCGTGCTGACGGAAGCGACGCCCGCCACTTCGAGAAGCACTCGGCCAGTGCTCGCTGCGAGGGAGGAATCCGCAGTCCGAAGTCCCCGCGATGAACCGGCCTGTTGAACGTGTCGACCGGTGACTCCACCCTCGCGCCGAAGCGGCGTGCGATCTCCCCTGCGTATCGCTGTTCCAGGAACGCGAAGTAGCTGTCGAGCTTGGTGAGCTTGCTCCGTACCGTCGAACGGGCCCGGCGTCCCGGCCCGGTGTAGAACCGGTCCACATGGCGCGGAATGAGCCGCCACGGCACCAGGTCGTAAAAGGAACACAGCTCCAGCACCGGCCTGACCAGGTTCTCCAAGGTGCTGGGAGCAAGACCGGCGACATCGCGGGCCCACAGATACTCCGACACGGTTTCCAGATAGAAGCCCTGTTCATCGACGGCATCGCTCAGTGCGGCAGCCCGCCGCTGGAGTATCTGGACATCGGCCAGACCGCGGTCCTCGGTCTCGACCGTGCCCTGTGCGTCACCGTCCTCTGCCTGCCCAGTCAGCAGCTTCAGACGGCGGTGACTTCCCGAATCCTGCATGGCATCGCAAGTTACTGGCCGTACTCGTGGAATCTGCCAGTTACTGCGAATACCTCACACGTACGGATGAAGCCCGGTAGAAGGCCTCCCACCTCCCCACTTGCACTCTTCTCAGCAGGCACATCGCGAAGGAACCCGCGTGAACTCCAATTGGCAACGCGCTCACTGGTGCGCGCCTTCAAGCGCTCGGGTGGCCGAGTCGTCGCGCAGTTCCTGGTAGCGGCTGGAGATCCAGCCGACAGACCAGCCGGTCAACTCGGCAGCGGCCCGCACCGACAGCTCGGCTTCGAACGCGGCGCGGGCAGTTGCCCGGGCCAGCTCTTCGGGCTGCTTCTCCGTCGCGGGGCCGGCCGCCAGGAGCGCGGCACGTTCACGCGTGGCCCGCTCCTGCCGCTGGGCCTCTTCACGTCGTGCACGCTCCTCACGCTCCAAGCGCTCAGCCGTACGGCGCTGAGCGGCCACTTGTTCGAGGCGTTCACGCTCTACCTGCTGCTGTTCACGCTCGCGTTCACGGCGTTCACGGGCCTCCCGCTCAGCACACTCCCGAGCCTCGGTCCGCTCGCCCTCCTCACGCCGTGCGGCCTCTTCCCGCGCCGCCTGTTCACGGAGCAGCCGGGCCTCGTGCTCGCGCTGTTCACGCGCCTCCGCCGCAGCGTGCTCGCGCGCCTCCCGCTCGTGCCGCTCGGCGGCCTCCCGGCGGGCGGTGGCGGCCTCTTCCCACTCGCGCTGCTCGGCCTTCTGCCGGGCCTCATGGGCGGCCTGGGCGGTGTTAATGGCCCGCCGGTAGGCGAGCCCGGTCTCCGCCGTGACGATCAGCAGCAGCGGAGCCACCGCGTGCACGGCCACTCCCACCAGGTCCTTCTTCAACGCGGAGTCGGCCACGTTCAGGGCCAGGGTCATGGACCCGGTCATCCAACGCAGCACCACCGGCCACCGGCCCCCATGCCCGCCCAAGCGGGCGAGCACCGAGTCGAGACGGACCACAATCACGACCGCGGCGTCCACCACCAGAGGCAGGATCGGAGCCGTCCACCGCCACTGCTCGGCGGTGTGCGCAGCCATCAGCGGAGTGACGGTGAGGATAGAGAAGAGCATTGCGCCACCGACGATCAACCACGTTCCGGCGGACAAGGCGCGCTCCGCTGAACGAATCTGAACACTGTTCACGACACGTCCCCGTCCCGTGAACACACCTGGGCCGAAGCCAGCAACCGCACCGGCGACGTGCCGTCATCCGGCCTCTCGCTGTACTCCGTCCACTCCCACTCAGCGCCCACGGTGAACACGAACCCGAGAGCGGCGAGTGCCCGTGAACGCTCGGCCGGCGTCGGCACGACGGGCCCGCGGCCAAAGTCGTGCTCCGGCCACTGGGACACCGGAACGCCCATCAGCGCCACGTACAGGCCCCAAGAACCAGTCCGGACGGACAACTGCGCGGTGTGCTCGCTCATGCGGCCACCGCCGAACCCGGAACCGTGCGCCGCTTGGCCGGGCGGCGACCCGTACGGCGCGGGCGCCGGCCGTTCGCCTGCGTCTTCAGGGGCAGCGTCCGCAGCAGGCTCGCGGCGTAGGCCGCGGTCTCCGGGTCGCTCTCCCACAGGTCCGAGAGGACCTCCTGGGCGACGTCCAGCCGCGCGGCCCGCTCCATCGCGGACTCCGTGGCCGAGCCGGTGAACAGCTCCAAGTCGATGCCCAGAGCCAGCTCAATGAACTCGGTCGCGGTAACAGGCTCGCGACCAGCAGCGATGTGCTTCATGGGTCGTTTTCTCCTCGCAGTGAGACGGCCTGAAAGCGGCCCCGGTGTTTGCCCACCGGGGCCGCGCGCCGTTCAGGGATGGGCTGCCACGTCATGTGGCCGGCCCGGCCGCCAGGACCTGGCGGCGAGTGCCCCGGGCCGGATTCGATCCAGCGGCCTCACGCCGTGATCCGGGGCGGTGCATGCTCAGCGACCGGAGCCGCCGGAGGAACGGCGGTTGGCTTCGCTGACCTTCTTGGACAGTTCGTCGCGTTCCTGCTCTGTCAGACTGCTAATCACAGGTGCCTCCTACACAGGTGCCTGTTCGCGGCACCCCGGTTGCCCCCGGGGTGCCGCTCCTGGTTCCGGACCATCCGGCTCCCCTCAGCCCCGCCCGTACAGCCCAGGAATGGGGCCGGACGGGCGGAGGAGGCAACCGGCCGCAGCGGTCATGGGCGCTGCGAAGTGGTCGAGTGACGCGGTCGAGCGCGCGGGACGAGGCCCCGCGCTGCCGCCTGCTTGGGGCGCAGGAGAGCCGGCGATCCTTGGCACACTGTTCAGTTCTCAATGAACGGCCGCTTCCTTTGGACCCGTTTCACGGAGCCCTCCGGGCGGTGCGAGCAGGCACGCAGAAGAGACCCCCAAGCCTTGTAGTCCCGGGACTGCTTGACCGCTAGTGAGACAATGCACCCACAGTCCCAGGACTGTCAGCAGTCCTGGGACTGTGTTTGACTGGGCGAGTAGAGAGGAGGCTGGAATGGCACCGAAATGGCGAGAGCTCGCCGACACACTGGCTGCTCGGATCAGGTCGGGCGAGTACGCCCCTGGCCAGCAGCTGCCGCACATCAGGGAGCTCGTCGAGGCCGGCGAGGGCTCAAAGTCCACGGTTCACGCGGCCTACAAGGCGCTGGAGGCCGAAGGGCTGGTTGCGTCATCGCGGGGGCACGGAACGGTCGTGCGTCAGCAGACACCGCTGAAGCGGCTCGGCGTCGCCCGGTACGACAAGGCGAAGTGGCGCGACGGCGACCAGGTGGCGTTCATTGCTGACAGGGTTGCCACTGGCCGGGCCTACCGCCGGGGAGATCAGACGCAGACGGTCTCCCTCGTCGAAGCCCCGCCGGCTGTAGCGGAGGCGCACGGCCTACCGGTCGGTGCGGATGTCTACGCACGAGCCCGGCTGGTGAAGGAGGGCGACCAGCCCACACACACCTTGACCAGCTACTACAGGCCCGAGCACGTCGAGGGCACGCGCATCGTCGACCCCACACCGGGTCCCGCCGGCCGCGGCGGGGGTTTCCGTGTCCTGTACGACGCGGGTTACGAGATCGACCACATGAAGGAGCAACTCTTCGCGCGCGTACCCACGTCGGACGAGGCGAAGCTCCTGCAGCTGGCGGCCGGCGAATGGGTAGTCGAGCTGCACAGGACCACGTTCACGGCCGACGACACGGTGGTCGAGTTCGCGATCGGTGTTCACGCGGCGTCCCGCTTCGCGTGGGAGTACGACTTCAAGGTGCCCGATTCGACACAGGGCTGAAAGGCAGAACGGTGATCACGACAGAATCATGGGCAGATGCACATCGTCTGTGGGATTACCACCAGATGCAGCACGAGCTGCGGCCGTGCTCTGTGGCGGTCGGTTTGGGTAGCCACGACCTTGGCGTGGCTGATGCCGCGGTCAAGCTATACAAACGCGGCCTAGTGCCGCTCATCGTCTTCACTGGGGCTACCAGTCGCACCACCCAGGAGCGGATGCCGCGCGGCGAGGCGGTCCACTACCGCGAAAGGGCCTTGGAACTCGGCGTCCCGAGCGTCGACGTGCTAGTTGAACCGAACGCTCGAAACACCGGAGAAAACATCCGCTTCTCCCGGGCTCTTCTTGAGGAGTCGGGTACGAATGTCTCGTCAGTCCTGCTCGTCAGCAAACCGTACGAAGAGCGGCGTGCTTATGCGACAGCGCGCAAACTGTGGCCTGCGGTCGAGATCGTGAGTGCGTCCACGCTGATGACGTTCGACGACTACGTCGAGTCGATCGGAGATGCTCGCCTGGTGATCGACATGCTTGTTGGTGCACTTCAGCGTCTGTTGATCTACCCGGACCAGGGGTTCATGATCAGCCAGTCGGTGCCAACGGATGTAACGGCAGCGTACGAGCGACTGCGCAGCGCAGGCTTTACGAGTCGGCTCGTACCGGACGGTGAGGGGCACGGCATTAAGGAGTCGTCCTGATTCCAGCGCGGTGGAACTTCCTCTACCTCATCAAGCACCCGGCTCCGCTTGGCTGGGCGGGCTTCCGGCTGCGCCGACGCCCACCCAGACGTGGGCGCGGAAGCATAAGATCAGAAGGTCCATGGTCGCTTCCAACACGACCATAGAACGCGACATTGCGAACATCATGCGCCCAGACTGAAACTTCACTGAGAAAGCGATGAATGCAACTCGGAGAGGTTATCTGAAAAATCTGAAGACCAAGATGACGTTTCCAGTTCGATCAGCTCGGCCACATCATTCGAAAACGGCAGGATAATGTCCTCGATTGCCTTGAGGGTGTCAGCACTGGACGCGTCGGGATTGCTCGCTTGCCAAAGGGTCCATTCTATTTGATATTTTATTATGCTCTTCGATAGAGAGCTTGCAGTGGCCATATAGCGGGTCCAGGATGCAGAAAATCCGAACGCACGATCCAGCAGCATCGCTCCACCGCCGAGTGCTAGCGCAACGTAGCCAGATTCTGATCTGACGCCCCCATCAGTGAGCAATGACACCACTGGCAGAACCGCGCCGATTGTGACAGCGCCAATCGCGATGATCCTTAGGATTTTCGATGCCCGCGACTTTGCTTGTTTCTCGACAAGGTACCAGTCATGCGCTTTCAATGCCTCCGACTCGACCCAGCGAAAAAGTCCATTCGTCGATTCGGAAGCCTCGCTGGAACTCCACGCAAATCGCGGCACAATGCCCTTCGCGAGATCTGATTCATCGGTCTTCTTGATGCTTTCTGACGCCACTCTTTCCCACCCCTTGTGCAGCCAGACATCCCTCTGAGTGACCCTGGAACCCCCAGCCACCTGCGATTATCTCAGTTCCGCTAGTGGCTGAACCGCCCAGGCGGCATACTACCGCACATGACCCAGGCGAGCACAAGTAGAAGCAGCCTCTACCGGCGTTCCTTTGGCCCAGAAGCATTCAACGACCACGATGGCACTAAAATACGTTTCTTGCGAGCCTTGGAAGATATGCGAGAGCGCGCATTCACGCTCTCCAACGAGACAGCACGCGACTTGCCTGAACTTACGCAGCACGACGGTTCTCATATGACCGCCTTGTGGGAAGTGGCTGACCTGATCGCGGGTCCAGAGATCACATTGAACCCAGCCGAGGCATTCGTCCTGGGTGCATCCATACTTGTCCACGACTTGGCCATGTCTAATGCGGCCTACCACGTCTCCGGAGCAGCCATACGAGAGCGTCGAGAGTGGCCAGATGCATTGGCTCATGAGCTCAGGAAGGAATACAACAGGTCCCCATACACCTCTGAGCTGGCATCACCCCCAGCGGACATTGCGCAAAGAGCCGAAAAAGTATTGCTTAGGTCTCTACATGCGGAATTGGCCGAGCAGTTGCCTCTAGGGTCGTGGAAAGCATTGGACTCAAGCATTGTTAATTTGATCGTGGATCCAGAGCTGAGAAGTGCTTACGGGCGGCTCATTGGTCAAGTTGCTGCAAGCCATCACTGGAATCACGACGAGCTCGTGACACGGCTGGCTTCGCCCGTGGGGGCGCCTGGATTTGCGCCCGTTGAGTGGAAAGTAGACACCCTGCTTATTGCTTGTTTGCTTAGGACTGCAGACTCAGCTCATCTAGATTCAACACGAGCACCCGACCTGCTTGCAGCGGTGCGAAATCTTCCAACGTCGTCGAAAGAGCACTGGATATTTCAGAGTAGATTTCAGCGGCCATATCTGAATAACGGGCGGCTAGTTTTCACTGCTCCGGATGGATTTTCCCAGGAAGAAATTGGAGCATGGTGGCTCGGGTACGACGCTCTTCGAGTAGTTGACAATGAGCTCAGAAGCACAGACAGCATTCTGTCTGAGAACGGCAGGAGTGTCTTTGCGGCTCGTGGAGTAGCGAACGTTGAGTCGCCGAAAGAGCTGAGCCAGATGGTTCTTTGTCGGGGCTGGGCTCCGGTTGCTGCCCAAGTACATGTTGGCGATGTGGCAGGTCTAGTGCGGCGCCTCGGCGGAGCGGAGCTATACGGACAAGACTGGAGTATCGGGTTGCGTGAACTGATAACGAATGCCAGCGATGCAACCAAAGCCAGAATGGCTCTCTCATCATACAAGGGCGGTCATCAGTTCCTTGGTCGAGTATCCGTCATCCTTAAGGAGGATGGATCGTCTTATTGGCTATCGTGCACTGATAACGGCATTGGAATGAGTCCGGCTGTCCTTGGAGGCAAACTCCTGGATTTCGGCACGTCATCATGGCTTAGTCAAGAAGTGGTCAGGGAAAATCCCGGCCTGCTGGCAAGCAGCTTTGAACCCACTGGAAGGTTCGGCATCGGCTTCTTTTCGGTCTTTATGATGGGGAAAAGGGTTCGCGTTACGTCTCGCGCAATCGCGGGTGGTCCAGCAGACACTTGGGTACTTGAATTTGGTGAGGGTATCGAAGGTCGGCCAATCATACGTCGTGCGACTCATGCTGAGCAATTGGACGAGCCAGGTACGGAAGTGAGTGTATGTCTTGAGGAGCCGCTGGTCCAGAAGATTGATGGCAAGCCTGCCCTACGGATTCGAGATCTTAGGATGGCGAAGACCATATTTAGCGGTTACCTGTCACTGAGTGACCTCGTCCGGTACCTGATTCCCGCGCCAGAGGTAGATGTTTGGGTATCCGATGGAGCCGATCCACGAAGAATAATGGAAAAAGATGACTGGATGACCCTTGATGGCAAGGACTTTCTTATGAGGGTTTTTGGGGTTCCCCTGGAACTGCCAGATCAAGGCTATGAGGAATACGAAGAGGAATACGAAGAGGAAGAGGAAGAAGAAGAGGAAGAGACAGAGGGGCGAATCAAAGATTACAGAATTAGCCCGTTCGAGGAAGCTCGAAAAATTGCCAGAGAAGTAGCCAACGAGTTGTCATTCGTGGATGACGAGAATGGTGTGCACGTCGGTAGAATAGCTCTTCTTGACCCGCATACCCTGTCCGAGTCGTACATGATGAATGAAACGTGTCTCATAACAGCAGGACCCACTCGAACGCGTAGTACGCAGGAGTCGATAGCAGGACTCCTAATCGGCAAGCCGGCGCGGGCAGCGAGAGACGCGGCGCGTCCTCTGGCAGCCCGTGAGCAGTACACGGCTTGGGCCGACCTGCAGGTGGGTAACCTTTCTGCCCGCGACGATGCATACGGTGAATGGTGCGCGAATGCGGCTGAGACGCTATGTGCATTCGGTGCGGATGTCCGTCCACTACGTATATGGCGTGTTGAAAATGATTGGGTTGACTGGGCCAGCCTGGTTCAATGGATCAGTCAACGGAAGAAGTTTCGGGCCGTTGACTACTCACAGTCTAGTACCTTTCTCGGGGACAAGGAGGTTCAGTTGGATGGGGTAGAAAATGTGGTCTACTACGTCAACGAGCGAAGTAGTCGAGGTTCCTTTAGTCGCTATTGGTCAGAGGATTTGAGCATGGAGAGGACGCTTATTGACGAGCTTTATGAGGCAATCGAGAATGCTTGGGAAGTGGAGATTCCATTTGTGTCTCCGAGGAAAGAGCGAAAATTTTACAGAAATGGCATAGTCGGGCTGTTTCGTGGTGAAAAAGTATATGGCTCCGGGCTGCAATTCCAGCGGTCCGCTTTGGGGTAGTGCGTATATCCTATCTGGGCTCTCCCAGTCATCCTTGGCGGACGAGATCAACCGCCGTGTCTGGTTTTGAGTCTTGACCTGCGATAGGGAGGCGTGCAGACGCGGTTGTTCGTTTTGTGATTCCATAGTCCTGGCCTCGCCGAGATTAATTCACCACGACCCAGGGGCTTAACGGGTGGTCTGGGCGGCCGCCCGCTTTTAACGGTGGCAAAGTTGGACTCGCTGACATCCGCGCCTGGCATTAACGGCAGCAGACAGCGGCGGTCGCCATCGTTCACCGGAGCCACCCGCCAGGCTGAGCGAAGCCCACTGCGGGAGCCCAGAGGTGGTCTTGGAGCCCCTACCCAGGGGCACCTGGCGACGCAGAAGACTCAGGTGGGAAGGGGTTGGCGGAGCCTTCTGCGGGGCTGTCGCTTCGACTTTGACCGGCGGGTGCACGGGGTTACATCAAGCGCGCGGGCTGGGTCGTTAAGCCGCGCGGGGCGCCAGTGGGGCAGGGGGCCAGGCCGAGCGGGAAATCGCAGCTCAGAGGCGGTGGCCTGCGCGGACTGTAAATCTGCCGGCTCAGCCTACCCAGGTTCGAACCCTGGCGCCGCCACAAAGCAAGGCCCTCGTCCTCGGACGGGGGCCTTCTCTGTTGTGCCGTGGTGAGAGGCGTGAACATGGAACCCGTGCTGGTCAGTGCCTGTCTTCAAGGGGTTCCCTGCCGATTCGACGGCAGGGGCAAGGCCTCGCCCGAGATGGCGGCCGCCATCGGTGACCGCCGGCCCGTCGCCTTCTGCCCCGAGGTCGCCGCGGGGCTGCCCACGCCCCGTCGCCCCGCGGAGATCGTCGGGGGCGACGGGCACGACGTCCTGGACGGCCGCGCACGCGTCGTGGACGACGCCGGGCACGATGTGACCGAAGCCTTCCTGGACGGTGCGCAGCGGGCGCTGGAGGCGGCACGGAGGACCGGCTGCGCCGAGGCGCTGCTGATGCCCCGCAGCCCTTCGTGCGGGCGCGGCACGGTCCATGACGGTACGTTCGCCGGCCGGCTGCGCGCGGGCGACGGCGTCACCGCGGCCCTGCTGGAGCGGCACGGCATCACCGTACGGCCGGCACCCGGCGGCTGACCGGGACGGCGGGCGCACCGCCGTCCCGGTCAGTGCGTCAGTTCCCCGCGATGTCCTTCACCGCGACCATCACCGGCACGCTGCCCGAGATGAGCTCCAGCGTCAGTCCCGCGGTCGCCGGGGTGTCCAGCAGTTCCAGGAGCGCGGCCGCCACGTCGTCGCGCGGCACCGGGCCGCGGCCGGTCGACGCGGCGAGCAGCACCTCGCCGGTGCCCGCGTCGTTGGTCAGCATGCCGGGGCGCAGGATCGTCCAGTCGAGCGCCGTGCGGGAGCGCACATAGGCGTCCGCCGCACCCTTGGCCCGCAGGTACGCATCGAACACCTCGTCGCCGGGGTGGTCGGGGTCTGCGCCCATGGACGAGACCACGACGTAGCGCCGCACCCCCGCCCGTTCCGCCGCGTCCGCGAAGAGCACCGCGGCGCCCCGGTCCACCGTGTCCTTGCGGCCCGTGCCGCTGTCGGGGCCCGCTCCGGCCGCGAAGACCACCGCGTCGGCACCGCGCAGCACCTCCGCGGTCTCCTCCACGGTGGCCGATTCGAGATCCAGGACCACCGGCTCGGCGCCGACGGCCCGGAGGTCGTCACTCTGTTCGGGATTGCGGATGATGCCTGCCGCTTCATCCCCGCGTGCAGCGAGCAGCCGCTCCAGCCGCAGCGCGATCTGACCGTGTCCACCTGCGATGACAATGCGCATGGTCACGACCGTACGCCGGAGCGCGCCGCGGCGCGCTCAAGGCCCGCCGCCGACACCGGTTTCCGGCCGCCCCTGGCGGGGGAGACCCTGTCCGCCGTCCGTATCCGAGTCGCAGTACTCGCGTACCGCGCTGGTCCGGGCGACCACCCGGCCGCGGTGCACCACGATCCGGCTGTAGGCCAGTGAGAGCACCCCCGTGAGCTGCTCGCCGCGCACGGCGAGCAGCTCGGCCGGGAAGCCCGCCTCGATCCGCACCTCCGGCAGCCCCATGGCGAGCCTGGCCTCCGCGGACACCGCCTCGTAGGCCTGCTCGGCCCGCAGCCCGTTCTGCGAGGCCAGCAGGAAGGCGGCCTCCAGCGGGTCGCCGCGTCCCACCGGGTTGGCGAGGTCCCGCAGCGCCCCGCTGCCCGCCGCGACCCGTACCCCGGCCGCCCGCAGCAGTCGTACCGGAGCGGTGCCCCGGCGCTCCGCTCCGCAGCAGCCGCCCTGGGGCAGGCAGATCACCGTCACCCCGGATGCGGCGAGCTGGTCGGCCGCGCGGCCGGCGGCGGCGCCGCCGAGCAGCGAAAGGCCCGCCAGGGGGCCGATGGCGACCCCTTGGCGCAGCCCGCCTGCCATGGCGGCGAACCGGGCCAGCCGCGCCGGGTCGTCACCGTCCGTGTGCAGGTCGACGGGGCAGCCGTGTTCGGCGGCGATCTCCAGGACCGCTTCCGCGTAGCCCGTGGGGTCGGGATCCAGGTCGGGGCAACCGCCGACCGCACCGGCCCCCATCTTCACCGCGTCGCGCAGCATGGCCAGGCCGTCGGCGCCCGCGACGCCGGTGAGCAGCCGGGGGACGGCTACCGGGGTCAGATCGGCGAGTCCGCGCAGCGAGCGGCGTGCCTGCAGGACGGCCTCCAGGGCGGCGAGGCCCTGTACGTCCCCGATCCGTACGTGCGAGCGCAGCGCCGTGGCGCCGTGGCCGACCTGCAGCAACGCGGCCTCGGTGGCGCGCCGCTGGACGTCCTCGGGGCGCTGTGACGCCGGTCCGGGGAGGCCGGGTCCGGCGCCGTCGGCGGTGAGCGCGGTGTCGCTGTGGGCGTGCGGCTCGGCCGGCGCGGGGAGCAGGAGGTGGCCGCGCAGATCGATACGGGTGCCGGGTGCGACGAGGCTGCCCGCGGTGCCGACGGCCTCGATGCGGCCGTTGCCGAGCCGTACGTCCACGATGCGGCCGTCGGTGAGACGGGCGCCGCGGAGCGTCAGCGCGGAACTCTGGCCGTTCGCCGCGTCGGCGGCGTGGTCTTCTGGCGGCCGCGGCCGGCTGTCGGGCATCGCGCTCCAGGGAAGGGGACAGGGTCACGCAGAGTGAGTCGAGCCTAGAGGTGTGATGTGTCAGGTTCGAGGAGGAGCTGAATAGTCGTACCGGTGCCGTCCGGAGGGGCACGCCGACCCTTCGGGAGTGCCGGACGAGAGGCGGGCGGGCCGCCGCCGAACCGCTGATCAAGTGCCGGACGAGCGGCAGATCGAGGGTCCGTGGCGGGGTCGATCAAGGGCTCGGGATGGGGCTTCGAAACGGATTTGGGCGATCGGCGACCGACCGTGTAATGTCTTCATCGCTCGCCCCAATAGCTCAGTCGGTAGAGCGTCTCCATGGTAAGGAGAAGGTCTGCGGTTCGATTCCGCATTGGGGCTCTGGTGATCGGGAAACCCCGCTTCGGCGGGGAGACTCGTCATCAAAGCGGTGTAGCTCAGTCGGTAGAGCAAGCGGCTCATAATCGCTGTGTCACCGGTTCAAGTCCGGTCACCGCTACTAACAGTAGCCGATTGTGGGGTCGGTCCTTCGATCGGCTACTCTTTTTTGCGTTCATCCGTCCATCGTCCGTCCAAGGAGCACTCACGTGGCTGCCACCGACGTCCGCCCGAAGATCACGCTGGCCTGCGTGGAGTGCAAGGAGCGGAACTACATCACCAAGAAGAACCGGCGTAACAACCCGGACCGTCTTGAGATGAAGAAGCATTGCCCGCGCTGCAACTCGCACACTGCGCACCGCGAAACGCGCTGAATCAGGCTCGTACACGAGGCCGTCCCCGTTGGGGGCGGCCTCGTGTCGTTGTACAGGGCTGTGTTGTATAGGTCTGTACTTCGGCCCATTCGTCTTTCATCAGGAGGTAGCGAGCTCATGGCGCTCGACCAGTCCTTCGTGGGGCGGACCTATCCGCCCACCGCGCCGTACGAGGTCGGCCGGGAGAAGATCCGGGAATTCGCCGAGGCGGTGGGCGACGCCAACCCCGCGTACGTCGATCCCGAGGCGGCCAGGGCTCTCGGTCACAGCGATGTGATCGCGCCGCCGACCTTCGTCTTCTCGATCACCTTCAAGGCCGCGGGGCAGGTGGTACAGGACCCCCAGCTGGGCCTGGACTACAGCCGGGTGGTGCACGGCGACCAGAAGTTCGTCTACGTGCGTCCGGTGCGGGCGGGGGACCGGCTGACGGTCACCTCGACCATCGAGGCCGTCAAGTCCATGGCGGGCAACGACATCCTGGACGTCCGGGGCGAGGTCCACGACGCGTCCGGGGAGCATGTCGTGACGGCGTGGACGAAGCTGGTGGCGCGCGCCGCCGAGGAGGCGTGATGACGGCGAAGGTGAGCTACGGCTCGGTCGAGGTCGGTACGGAGCTGCCGGCGCAGTCGTTCCCGGTCACCCGGGCGATGCTGGTGCAGTACGCGGGCGCCTCCGGGGACTTCAACCCGATCCACTGGAACGAGAAGTTCGCCCGCGAGGTCGGACTGCCGGACGTGATCGCGCACGGCATGTTCACGATGGCCGAGGCGATCCGGGTGGTCACGGACTGGACCGGCGACCCCGGTGCGGTCGTCGAGTACGGGGTGCGGTTCACCAAGCCGGTCGTGGTGCCCAACGACGACAAGGGCGCCCTGATCGAGGTCAGCGGCAAGGTGGCCGCCCTGCTGGACGACAAGCGGGTGCGCGTCGATCTGACGGCGATGAGCGACGACAAGAAGGTGCTGGGCATGTCCCGCGCCGTGGTGCAGCTCGGCTGACACCGTGAAGAGCTGAGGGACGTAAGGGGCGCGGTCCATGGGGCCGTGCCCCTTACCCATGGGCACCGGCTCCTCACGGCTTGACCAGGTTAGTGATTGAGTACTAACTTTGCCGCATGGTCAGGATGAGTGCAGACGAGCGGCGCGAGAGTGTCATCCGGGCGGCGATCACCGAATTCGCGCGCGGCGGGTACAGCGCCACGTCCACCGAGGTGATCGCCAGGCGTGTAGGTGTCTCGCAGCCGTATCTCTTCCGGCTCTTCCCCAATAAGCAGGCCATGTTCCTCGCCGCATCCGAGCGGTGCCTGACGGACACCCGCAGGGTCCTCGCGGAAGCCGCCGAGGGGCTCGAAGGTGAAGAGGCGCAGGGCGCCATGGCCGCGGCGTACGAGCGCCTGATCGTCGACGACCCCGACCGGCTGCTGATGCAGATGCAGATGTACGCGGCCGTCGCGGCCGCGGAGGCCGCCGGGGACCACGAGTTCGGCGAGTCGGTGCGTGCGGGCTGGCTGCAGATGTTCGACGACCTCACGCTCGCGCTCGGTGGCGACACCGAAGAGGCCACCGAGTTCCTGGCGCACGGCATGCTCATGAACACGCTGACCTCACTCGGCTTCCCCATGGGTCACCGGATCTGGTCCAAGTTCTGCTAACCGGCCAGGCCGGCCGTCTGAACCGTGCAAACCCCGGGTTCGGCCCGGATTTCTGCCCAGAAAAGTTAGTCATCGATTACTAACCCTCAGGGGGAGCGAGCAGTGAACCAGCAGACGAAAGGCCGCTCGGGGGCGGCCTGGGCTCTTGTCATCACCAGCGTGGCCGGCTTCATGGCGGCCCTCGACAATCTCGTCGTCACCACCGCCCTGCCGTCCATCCGCGAGAGCCTCGGCGGTGAGCTGGAGGAGCTGGAATGGACCGTGAACGCGTACACCCTCACCTTCGCCGTCCTGCTGATGTTCGGCGCCTCCCTCGGTGACCGGTTCGGCCGGCGCCGGCTCTTCATCGCCGGACTCACCGTCTTCACCGGGGCCTCCGCCGCGGCCGCGCTCTCGCCGGGGATCAGCGAACTGATCGCCTTCCGGGCGGTCCAGGGCGTGGGCGCGGCGGTCATGATGCCGCTGACCCTCACCCTGCTCACGGCTGCCGTGCCACCCGCCCGCCGGGGCGCCGCGCTGGGTATCTTCAGCGCCGTGACCGGTCTTGCGGTGGCCAGCGGGCCGCTGATCGGCGGCAGCCTCACCGAGCACATCTCCTGGCAGTGGATCTTCTGGCTGAACGTCCCGATCGGTCTGCTCCTCCTGCCGCTCGCCCGACTGCGCCTGTCCGAGTCGTACGCGCCGAACGCCCGGATCGACATCCCCGGCACCCTCCTCGTCAGCGGCGGGCTCTTCGGGATCGTCTACGGGCTGGTCAACGCCAACGCCGACGGCTGGACCAGCCCCACCGTCCTCACCGCCCTGATCGCCGGTGCCGCACTCATAGGAGGGTTCATCCACCACGGCTTCCACGCGAAGAACCCGATGCTGCCCATGCGGCTCTTCAAGGACCGGGCGTTCTTCGGGATCAACATGGCCAGCATGCTGATGTTCCTCGGCATGTTCGGTTCGATCTTCTTGCTCAGCCAGTACCTGCAGGGCGCCCTGGGCTACTCGCCCACCGAGGCCGGTCTGCGGATGCTCCCCTGGACCGGGATGCCGATGCTGGTGGCGCCCGTCGCGGGGATACTCGCCGACCGGTTCGGCGGCCGTCCGGTGGTCGTGACCGGGCTCGCCCTCCAGGCCCTCGGCCTCGCGCTGTTCGCCATAGTCCTCGCCCCCGACGTCTCCTACGCCGCGCAGCTGCCCGGGCTGATCGTCGGCGGCGTCGGAATGGCCCTGTACTTCGCACCCGCCGCCAGCCTGGTGATGTCCAGCGTCCGCCCCGGCGAACAGGGCATCGCCTCTGGTGCCAACAACGCACTGCGCGAGGTCGGCGGCGCCCTCGGGGTCGCCGTGCTCGCCGCGGTCTTCTCCGCGCAGGGCGGTTACGGCACGCCGCGGCTCTTCACGGACGGGACCGTCCCCGCGGTCTGGATCGGCGCCGCGGTGGTGGCCCTCGCCGCGCTCGTCGCCCTGCTGATCCCGCGCCGTGCCACCACCCCCGCGCAGGAACCCGGCCAGGCCGAGGAGCGGGTCCCCGTACCCGCTTGACGGGTCGGCACTCCCGTACGGTCCGCGGCCCCGCCCTGACGGCGGGGGAGCGGACCGTACTCTTGTCCCCGTGCAGGAACTCCACGACGCGCCCCTCGCCCCCCTGACCACCTTCCGGCTCGGTGGCCCCGCCACCCGTCTCCTCACCGCGACGACCGACGCGGAAGTCGTCGACGCGGTGCGCGCGGCCGACGACAGCGGTACCCCGCTCCTGGTCATCGGCGGCGGCAGCAATCTGGTCATCGGCGACAAGGGCTTCGACGGCACCGCCCTGCGCATCGCCACCAAGGGATTCGTGCTGGACGGCGCGACGCTCGAACTGGCCGCCGGAGAGATCTGGACGGACGCCGTCGCCCGCAGTGTGGAGGCCGGACTCGCCGGGCTCGAATGCCTGGCCGGCATCCCCGGCTCCGCCGGAGCGACCCCCATCCAGAACGTCGGGGCGTACGGCCAGGAGGTGTCGTCCACCATCACGGAGGTCGTCGCCTACGACCGGCACAGCCGCGAGACCGTCACCATCCCGAACGTCGAGTGCGACTTCTCGTACCGGCACAGCCGCTTCAAGGCCGAACCCGACCGTTTCGTGGTGCTGCGCGTCCGCTTCGGGCTCGAAGAGGCGGGTGGTCTGTCCGCGCCCCTCAAGTACCCCGAGACAGCCCGTGCCATGGGCGTCGCGGAGGGCGAGCGCGTACCGGCCGCCGCCGCCCGCGAGACCGTGCTCGGGCTCCGGGCCGGCAAGGGCATGGTGCTCGACCCGGAGGACCACGACACCTGGTCGGCGGGCTCGTTCTTCACCAACCCGATCCTGGACCAGGAGCAGTTCGACGCGTTCCTCGCCCGGGTGGCGGACCGGCTCGGCCCGGAGGTGGCGCCCCCCGCCTTCCCCGCGGGCGAGGGACGCACCAAGACCTCGGCGGCCTGGCTCATCGACCGGGCCGGATTCACCAAGGGATACGGCACCGGACCGGCCCGTATCTCCACCAAGCACACGCTCGCCCTCACCAACCGGGGCGCCGCGAGCACCGAGGACCTGCTGGCCCTGGCCCGCGAGGTCGTCGCCGGGGTCCATGAGGTCTTCGGCGTCACGCTCGTCAACGAACCGGTGACCGTGGGCGTGACGCTGTAGCGGGGCCCTGGCTGTAGCAAGGCCCCGCACGGGCATGCCGCTCAGTACGCCACGCCCACGCCCTGCTTCACCGCCGCCGGGTCGTCGATCAGCGCCAGCATCGCGTGCGCCACATCGGCCCGGGAGATGGACCGGCCGCTGCGCGGGTTGCTGCCGTGGACGGTCCGGTACGTGCCCGTCAGCGGGCCGTTGGTGAGCTTCGGAGGCCGTACGGACGTCCAGTCCGTCGCGGAGGCGGCGAGCGCGGCCTCCATCGCGGCGAGGTCCGCGTAGACCTCCTTCAGGATCGCGCCGATCGCCCCGAGCATCATCCGGTCGAGCAGCGGGTCGTCCGCCGGCTTCGGTGCGACCGGGGCCGCGCTCACCACGAGCAGCCGCCGCGTCCCCTCGGCCTCCATCGCCGCCAGTACGGCGCGGGTCAGCCGCTCCGCGATCCCGTCGGCCTTGCGGCCCCGCGACCCCAGACCGGAGAGGACCGCGTCGCGGCCCGCGACCGCCTCGCGCAGCGCCTCCGCATCGTCGATCCGGGCCACCGTGTGGACCGTGACGTCGGAGAGCGGGACCGGCAGCCGCGCGGGATCGCGCACCACCGCCGTCACCTCGTGCCCCGCTGCCACCGCCTGGCGGACGATCTCCTGTCCGATACCGCCTGTCGCGCCGAACACTGTGAGCCTCATGGCACACCCTCCTAGGGTGGGTAAGTATTCACTCACCTCTAGAGTGAGTGAGTACTCACCCGCTCGTCAAGCTTCGTTGGAGTGCACATGGAGCAGAAGCCGGCCCGCGCCCGCATCATCGACGCCGCTCACCGGCTGATGCTCACCATCGGCCTGGCCCGCGCCACCACCAAGGAGATCGCCAAGGCCGCCGGCTGCTCGGAGGCCGCGCTCTACAAGCACTTCCCGAGCAAGGAGGAGCTCTTCGTGGTGGTCCTGAAGGAACGGCTGCCCAAGGTCGACGGCATCCTGAAGCGGCTGATCGCCGACCCGGGGGAGGGGGAGCGGACGGTCGAGCGGAACCTCACCGAGATCGCCCGGGAGGCCGCCCTCTTCTACGAGCAGAGCTTCCCGATCGCGGCGTCCCTGTACGCCGAGCCAAGGCTCAAGGAGCGGCACAACGCGGCCATGCGGGAGCTGGGCACCGGACCCCACGTGCCGATCCGCGGGGTGGACGCGTATCTGCGCGCCGAGCAGTCCGCGGGCCGGGTGCGGGCGGACGCCGACACGTACGCGGCCGCGTCCCTGCTGATGGGGGCCTGCGCCCAGCGGGCGTTCGCCTACGACGCCACGGAGACGGGCGGGCCGCCGCAGTCGCTCGACGCCTTCGCCGTGTCGGTCGCCCGGATGCTGCTGAGCGGACTGACGGCGTAGGGCCTGCCCGGCGGATCAGGGTCGGACAGACCCTGGGCCGCGTCGGCAGCTGTCAGGCCACCGGCTTGGCCGGCGAGTCGTCTGCCGGCAGCTGTCAGGCCACCGGCTTCGGCGGCGAGTCCTCTGCCGGCAGCTGTCAGGCCACCGGCTTCGCCAGCCAGTCGTCCACGCCCGCCAGTAGCTCGGCCCGCACCGCGTCGGGCGCCGCCGAGCCCCGTACCGACTGACGTGCCAGCTCCGCCAGTTCCTCGTCCGTGAACGCGTGGTGGCGCCGCACGAGGTCGTACTGCGCGGCCAGCCGGGAGCCGAAGAGCAGCGGGTCGTCGGCGCCGAGCGCCATCGGCACACCGGCCTCGAACAGCGTGCGCAGGGGGACGTCGGACGGCTTCTCGTAGACGCCGAGTGCCACGTTCGACGCCGGGCACACCTCGCAGGTCACCCCGCGCTCCGCCAGCCTGCGCAGCAGCCGCGGGTCCTCGGCGGCCCGTACGCCGTGCCCGACCCGGGACGCGTCGAGATCGTCCAGGCAGTCGCGGACGCTGGAGGGGCCGGAGAGCTCACCGCCGTGCGGGGCGGCCAGCAGGCCGCCCTCCCTGGCGATCGCGAAGGCCCGGTCGAAGTCGCGGGCCATGCCGCGCCGCTCGTCGTTGGAGAGCCCGAAACCGACGACGCCCCGGTCCGTGTACCGCACCGCCAGCCGGGCCAGCGTCCTGGCGTCCAGCGGGTGCTTCATCCGGTTGGCCGCGATGACCACCCGGATCGGCAGCCCGGTCTCGCGCGAAGCGCTGTCCACGGCGTCCAGGATGATCTCGATCGCCGGGATGAGCCCGCCGAGCAGCGGGGCGTACGACGTGGGGTCGACCTGGATCTCCAGCCAGCCCGAGCCGTCCGAGACGTCCTCCTGGGCCGCCTCGCGCACCAGCCGCTGGATGTCCTCGGGCGACCGAAGACAGGACCTGGCGATGTCGTAGAGCCGCTGGAACCGGAACCAGCCGCGCTCGTCCGTCGCGCGGAGGCTGGGGGGCTCGCCGCCGGTCAGCGCCTCCGGCAGCCGCACGCCGTATTTGTCGGCGAGCTCGAGCAGCGTCGTGGGCCGCATCGACCCGGTGAAATGCAGGTGCAGGTGGGCCTTGGGCAACAGCCGTACATCACGCTCCATTCCAAGATCTTGCCGCACGGACGGGGTGTCGCGGTACCCGCTTTCCCCATCGAGTTGCCCATCGAACAAGGGACCGAACGAAAGAGCGACCCCCGGCCGAGGCCGGGGGTCGCTCTCAGGATCCGGACGGTGTCAGGCCTTGGCCTCGCCCAGCAGCTTCTGGAGCCGCGAGACGCCCTCGACGAGGTCCTCGTCACCCAGTGCGTAGGAGAGGCGCAGGTAGCCGGGGGTGCCGAAGGCCTCGCCCGGGACGACCGCGACCTCGGCCTCGTCCAGGATCAGCGCCGCAAGCTCGACCGAGGTGGCCGGGCGCTTGCCGCGGATCTCCTTGCCGAGCAGCGCCTTCACCGAGGGGTACGCGTAGAACGCGCCCTCGGGCACCGGGCACAGCACGCCGTCGATCTCGTTGAGCATCCGCACGATGGTCTGCCGGCGCCGGTCGAAGGCGGTGCGCATCTCGGCGACCGCGTCCAGGTTCCCGGAGACAGCGGCCAGCGCGGCGACCTGGGCCACGTTGGAGACGTTGGACGTGGCGTGCGACTGCAGGTTGGTGGCGGCCTTCACGACGTCCTTGGGGCCGACGATCCAGCCCACGCGCCAGCCGGTCATCGCGTACGTCTTGGCGACCCCGTTGACGACGATGCACTTGTCGCGCAGCTCGGGCACGATCGCCGGCAGCGAGGTGAACTTCGCGTCGCCGTAGACCAGGTGCTCGTAGATCTCGTCGGTCAGCACCCACAGACCGTGCTCGACGGCCCAGCGGCCGATCGCCTCGGCGTCCGCCTCGCTGTAGACCGCACCCGTCGGGTTCGACGGGGAGACGAACAGGACGACCTTCGTACGCTCGGTACGGGCCGCCTCCAGCTGCTCCACGGAGACCCGGTACCCGGTGGTCTCGTCGGCGACGACCTCCACCGGAACACCGCCCGCGAGGCGGATCGACTCGGGGTAGGTGGTCCAGTACGGAGCCGGGACGATGACCTCGTCGCCCGGGTCGAGGATCGCGGCGAACGCCTCGTAGATGGCCTGCTTGCCGCCGTTGGTCACCAGGATCTGGGAGGCGTCGACCGCGTAGCCGGAGTCGCGCAGCGTCTTCTCCGCGATGGCGGCCTTGAGCTCGGGGAGCCCGCCGGCCGGGGTGTAGCGGTGGTACTTCGGGTTGCGGCAGGCCTCGACCGCGGCGTCGACGACGTAGCCGGGGGTCGGGAAGTCGGGCTCGCCGGCACCGAAGCCGATCACCGGACGGCCGGCGGCCTTGAGGGCCTTGGCCTTGGCGTCGACGGCGAGGGTGGCGGACTCTGAGATGGCACCGACGCGGGCGGAGACCCGGCGCTCGGAGGGAGAAGTAGCAGCGCTCATGCGCCCCATGCTCGCAGACCGCATTCCGCGTCGGCACAGGGGTTTCAGGGACCGGACAGCACCTGGACAGCATGCGGACAGACAACCGGGCAGCATCGGACAGGAACGGTCGGGAGCTATCTGTTCGACGCCGGGCCGCTGAACACGTACACTCACCTGTCGTTGGCCTTCACCAGTCACGCCGTTCCTGCACTCGGAGCATCCGGGAGCATGCGGTAGGTTGGTGGAAACCACAAAGGGTCGTAGCTCAATTGGTAGAGCACTGGTCTCCAAAACCAGCGGTTGGGGGTTCAAGTCCCTCCGGCCCTGCTACACACTCCTTCGCCAGGATGTGTGCGCATGTACGTACTTCAATGCATCGCCGTGCGGCTCCACCGGGCGCGGCACGGCCATGACCCGGAATCAGGTGAGAAGCGTGACGGACGCCGTGGGCTCCATCGACATGCCTGATGCCGAGGATGAAGTCCCCGAGTCGAAGAAGAAGACCCGGAAGGGCGGCAAGCGCGGCAAGAAGGGCCCTCTGGGCCGTCTCGCGCTCTTCTACCGCCAGATCGTCGCCGAGCTCCGCAAGGTTGTCTGGCCGACTCGCAACCAGCTGACGACATACACCTCAGTGGTGATTGTGTTCGTAGTCGTCATGATTGGTCTCGTGACCGTGATTGACTTCGGATTCCAGCGGGTCATCAAGTACGTCTTCGGCTGATCCCGCGGAGGGCGCCTCATGGGCGCCCCTTTCGCATGTTCCACCCATTTGTATCCAGGAAGAAGCAGCCACCGTGTCTGACCCGAACCTGAACGACGCCGTCGAGCCGACGGCGGGCGCCTTCGAGTCCGCCGAGGACGAGCTCGACATCGTCGAGGCGGCGGACGCTGTGGAGCCGGACCAGGCTGAAGCTGCCGACGAAGCCGCAGGCGAGCCCGCCGAGCAGGCCGCCGTGCACCCCGAGTCCACCGACGAGGCCGCGGCCACCGATGACGCCGAGGTCGAGGCCGTGATCGCAGCCGCCGACGACACCGAGGCCGACGCCGAGGTCGAGAACGCCGACGACGAGGCCGCCGAGGCGGACGCATCCGCCGACGAGGCCGAGGAAGCCGCCGCCGAGGAAGAGGCCGAGCCCGTCGACACCGTCACGGCCCTGCGCGAGGAACTGCGCGGCCTGCCGGGCGAGTGGTACGTCATCCACACGTACGCCGGTTACGAGAAGCGTGTGAAGGCCAACCTGGAGCAGCGCGCCGTCTCGCTGAACGTGGAGGAGTTCATCTATCAGGCCGAGGTGCCTGAGGAGGAAATCGTCCAGATCAAGAACGGCGAGCGCAAGAACGTCCGTCAGAACAAGCTCCCGGGCTACGTCCTGGTGCGCATGGACCTGACGAACGAGTCCTGGGGCGTCGTGCGCAACACTCCCGGTGTCACCGGATTCGTGGGCAACGCCTACGACCCGTACCCGCTGACGCTGGACGAGATCGTCAAGATGCTGGCTCCGGAGGCCGAGGAGAAGGCAGCCCGTGAGGCCGCCGAGGCCGAGGGCAAGCCGGCTCCGTCCCGCAAGGTCGAGGTCCAGGTGCTGGACTTCGAGGTGGGCGACTCCGTCACCGTCACCGACGGTCCGTTCGCGACCCTGCAGGCGACGATCAACGAGATCAACGCCGACTCGAAGAAGGTCAAGGGTCTCGTCGAGATCTTCGGCCGCGAGACGCCGGTCGAGCTCAGCTTCGACCAGATCCAGAAGAACTAGCGACTGCCCGAGAGGGCGCCCGCCAGCTTCTGGACACATGCCTACCGAGCAGGTCAGACCGGCTGTCAAAGCCTGTCTGACCTGCTTGGTTTTTGGTCGCGCAGCTATACCCGTTATCGTTGTGCGGTATGCCTGCATCCGGATGACCGGATGACGGCGAAAACTCTCACTAGGACCCGGAGAGAGCACATGCCTCCCAAGAAGAAGAAGGTCACGGGGCTTATCAAGCTCCAGATCAACGCCGGTGCGGCCAACCCGGCCCCGCCGGTCGGCCCCGCACTGGGTCAGCACGGCGTCAACATCATGGAGTTCTGCAAGGCCTACAACGCCGCGACCGAGTCGCAGCGTGGCATGGTCGTGCCGGTGGAGATCACGGTCTACGAGGACCGCTCCTTCACCTTCATCACCAAGACTCCGCCGGCCGCCAAGCTGATCCTCAAGGCCGCGGGTGTGGACAAGGGCTCCGGCGAGCCGCACAAGACCAAGGTCGCCAAGCTGACGGCTGACCAGGTCCGTGAGATCGCCACGGCGAAGCTCCCCGACCTGAACGCCAATGACCTCGACGCCGCGTCGAAGATCATCGCCGGCACCGCCCGTTCCATGGGCATCACGGTCGAAGGCTGATTCAGCCCCACCCCCTCAGTGGTAGGACCAAGCGCTGGTCCGCACCACGACTCCACACTCTGAAACCACAGGAGTAGAAGTGAAGCGCAGCAAGAACCTCCGCGCTGCGGACGCCAAGATCGACGCGGGGCGCAACTACGCCCCCCTCGAGGCCGTCCGTCTCGCCAAGGACACCGCCTCCACGAAGTTCGACAGCACCGTCGAGGTCGCGTTTGCTCTGGGTGTTGACCCTCGCAAGGCCGACCAGATGGTCCGTGGCACCGTGAACCTCCCGCACGGCACCGGCAAGACCGCCCGGGTCCTGGTCTTCGCGACCGGTGACCGTGCTGCGGCCGCGGAAGCCGCGGGCGCCGACATCGTCGGCGCCGACGAGCTCATCGACGAGGTGGCGAAGGGCCGTCTGGACTTCGACGCCGTCGTCGCGACCCCGGACCTCATGGGCAAGGTCGGCCGCCTCGGCCGCGTGCTCGGTCCGCGTGGTCTGATGCCGAACCCGAAGACCGGCACCGTCACCCCCGATGTCGTGAAGGCTGTCAACGACATCAAGGGCGGCAAGATCGAGTTCCGCGTCGACAAGCACTCGAACCTGCACTTCATCATCGGCAAGAGCTCGTTCGACGAGACCAAGCTGGTGGAGAACTACGCAGCGGCGCTGGACGAGATCCTCCGTCTGAAGCCGTCCGCCGCCAAGGGCCGCTACATCAAGAAGGCCACCCTGGCCACCACGATGGGCCCCGGCATCCCGCTGGACGCCAACCGCACCCGTAACCTCCTCGTCGAGGAGGACCCGGCCTCCGTCTGAGCCTCCGTGCTCGTACGTACGCCGCGTCACGTGTGACATTGACGGGCCCCGCAACCTTTCGAGGTGCGGGGCCCGTCTTCGTACGTGTGTACCAGTGGCTGTCGGAGCCGTGCGTTAGCGTGGGGTCACCGAGGGCCGAACTAGGGGTGGGAGCGGATATGAGGACCAGTACCGTACGGCGCGTGGGGCTGTCCGTGGCAGTGGCAGCGGCGTTGACGTCGGTCGCGGCCTGCGGCGGTTCGGACAAGGACGACAGCGGCAAGGCCGGGAGCGACACCGGCTCGGTGGTGAAGGCCGACTCGATATCCGCACTGCTCACCGTGCAGAAGAAGACCGGGGCGGCGAGCTCCGCCAAGGTCGAGGGCACCACCACCATGGGCTCCACGATGTCCATGAAGCAGTCGGGCGCCCTGGACTGGTCCGACGGCATCACCGGCGCCATGACGATCGCGTACACGGGCGGCGACATGGCCGACTCCATGAAGAAGCTCGGCAGCGACGGCACGATGCAGGCCCGCTACTTCAAGGACGGCTACGCGGCGGACATGGGCGCTGCGCTGGCCCAGCAGACCGGTGGCAAGCGCTGGATCAGCTACTCCTACGACGACCTCGCCGCGATCGGGGGAGCCTCGGGAGCGGCCATGCAGGAGCAGATGCAGAACACCAGCCCCGACCAGGGCGTGAAGCCCCTGCTGGCCTCCGGCGACGTGAAGAAGGTCGGCAAGGAGAACGTCCGGGGTGTCACCACCACGCACTACTCAGGCACGGTCGACGTCGCCGACCTGACCGCCAAGACCTCGAAGCTCGACGCCGAGCAGCTCACCGCACTCAAGAAGCAGCTCAACGACGCCGGTATCACCACGGAGAAGGTCGACATCTGGGTCGACGGGAACGACCTGCTGGTGAAGAAGACCGAGCGCGGTCAGATGAAGACCGGCGAGCTCAACTCGACGGTGTTCTACAGCGACTACGGGACCAAGGTCTCGGCGGAGCGGCCGCCGGCCGGCGAGACGATCGAGTTCAAGGACCTGCTGAAGCAGCAGCAGGGAGCGACGGCGGGCGCGTCCTAAACCTCCCGCAGCGGACGAAGAGGGACGGATTTGCTCAGCGCGACCCCGGTCGCGTACTCTTCTGCAGAAGCCAAAGACCGCTGGTCGTTGCTGCACTCCCGCAAGGGGGAACAGCAACCGAAGGATCCGTTGAGCACGGACGACCTGCGCAGGTGACTGTGGAAAGCTCCCGGACTTCGTGCGGTCGAGCTACGCCCTGGCACCTGTGCCGGGGCGTTTCGTCTTTCACGGCCCCTTCTGAGCGGTCCTCATCACCCGGAAGGAGGCCGACGCTCATGGCAAGGCCCGACAAGGCTGCCGCGGTAGCCGAGCTCGCGGAGCAGTTCCGCAGCTCGAACGCCGCCGTGCTGACCGAGTACCGGGGTCTCACCGTGGCACAGCTCAAGCAGCTGCGCCGTTCGCTCGGTGAGAACGCCCAGTACGCCGTGGTGAAGAACACGCTGACCAAGATTGCGGCCAACGAGGCCGGGATCGACACGCTGGACGACCTGTTCGCAGGTCCGACGGCGGTTGCCTTCGTCACCGGTGACCCGGTGGAGTCGGCGAAGGGTCTTCGTGACTTCGCCAAGGACAACCCCAACCTCGTCATCAAGGGCGGTGTCCTTGATGGCAAGGCGCTGTCCGCCGATGAGATCAAGAAGCTCGCGGACCTCGAGTCCCGCGAGGTTCTGCTCGCCAAGCTGGCCGGTGCCATGAAGGGCAAGCAGACTCAGGCTGCGCAGCTCTTCCAGGCTCTGCCGTCGAAGTTCGTCCGCACCGCGGAAGCGCTTCGCGCCAAGAAGGCCGAGCAGGGCGGTGCCGAGTAATTCGGCTCGCGCATTGACCGCCGCCCGCTAGGGCGACGGTCGCAGCGGGCCGAATGTACGCCCGCCTTCATATACACCCGGCACCTGCCGAATTAGTGGAAGGACGCCATCATGGCGAAGCTCAGCCAGGAAGACCTGCTCGCTCAGTTCGAGGAGCTCACCCTCATCGAGCTCTCCGAGTTCGTTAAGGCGTTCGAGGAGAAGTTCGACGTCACCGCCGCCGCGGCCGTCGCCGTCGCCGCCCCGGGTGCCCCCGGTGCCGCTGTCGAGGCCGAGGCCGAGCAGGACGAGTTCGACGTCATCCTCACCGGCGCCGGCGACAAGAAGATCCAGGTCATCAAGGTCGTGCGTGAGCTGACCTCGCTGGGTCTCAAGGAGGCCAAGGACCTCGTGGACGGCGCCCCGAAGCCCGTCCTCGAGAAGGTCGCCAAGGACGCCGCCGAGAAGGCCGCCGAGTCCCTCAAGGGCGCCGGCGCCTCCGTCGAGGTCAAGTGACCTTGCGAGTCATCTGACTCGTCTGGACACCCGTGCCGCGAGGCACGGACGTCACACCGCGAAAGGCGATCACCCGTACGGGTGGTCGCCTTTCGGCGTACCCGTGGCGGGTGCCTTGCTCTTGCCGTGCTGACGAGTATGGTGATCTTCGCCGTGCGCCTCTCCGAGGGGGGCGTGGACGCTGCTGAGGGGCGGCATGGGCGGGTCTCCGGGCCCTGTACGGGCTGGGGGGCCTTGACGAACCGCACGAGGCGCGCAATTCTCAAGGCGCGTCGCCATATCGATCCGGATCCGAGGCATGGATCGTCGGCGAAGAGGGCAGTAAAGAAGAGCGCAGCTCAAGCAGGGCTATGCAGGGCTAGACATAGGCGTTGAGAACAAGCTGTTGAGAGCAACGTGGGTCTCTGAGAACCCCGACTGGACATCAGTGTGCCGCTTGGCTACACTGACCCTTTGCGCTGCCTGTTAGCTGCCTCCTGCCCGTCACCAGGGGCATACCCATCTTGTGCACCGTGGACTGAGACTCCCTGAAGAGGGACATCTATCCATGTGTCCAGTTTGGGACCGGTACGCGCGTAGTGAGTCCGAGCCCTCGGAAGGACCCCCTCTTGGCCGCCTCGCGCAACGCCTCGACCGCGAATACGAACAACGGCGCCAGCACCGCCCCGCTGCGCATCTCTTTTGCAAAGATCAAGGAGCCCCTCGAGGTTCCGAACCTCCTCGCGCTGCAGACCGAGAGCTTTGACTGGCTCCTCGGCAACGCCGCCTGGAAGGCTCGCGTCGAGGCTGCTCTGGACAGTGGACAAGACGTCCCCACCAAGTCCGGCCTGGAGGAGATCTTCGAGGAGATCTCACCGATCGAGGACTTCTCCGGGTCGATGTCGCTTACGTTCCGCGACCACCGCTTCGAGCCCCCGAAGAACTCGATCGACGAGTGCAAGGAGCGCGACTTCACGTTCGCCGCTCCGCTCTTCGTCACGGCCGAGTTCACCAACAACGAGACCGGCGAGATCAAGTCCCAGACGGTCTTCATGGGCGATTTCCCGCTCATGACCAACAAGGGCACCTTCGTCATCAACGGCACCGAGCGTGTCGTTGTGTCGCAGCTGGTCCGCTCGCCGGGTGTCTACTTCGACTCGTCGATCGACAAGACGTCCGACAAGGACATCTTCTCCGCCAAGATCATCCCTTCCCGGGGTGCCTGGCTGGAGATGGAGATCGACAAGCGCGACATGGTCGGTGTCCGCATCGACCGCAAGCGCAAGCAGTCCGTCACCGTGCTCCTGAAGGCTCTCGGCTGGACCACCGAGCAGATCCTCGAAGAGTTCGGCGAGTACGAGTCGATGCGCGCCACCCTGGAGAAGGACCACACCCAGGGCCAGGACGACGCGCTGCTCGACATCTACCGCAAGCTGCGTCCGGGCGAGCCGCCCACCCGCGAAGCTGCTCAGACGCTGCTCGAGAACCTCTACTTCAACCCGAAGCGCTACGACCTCGCGAAGGTCGGCCGCTACAAGGTGAACAAGAAGCTCGGCGCGGAAGAGCCGCTCGACGCCGGTGTTCTCACCAGCGACGACATCATCGCGACCATCAAGTACCTGGTGAAGCTGCACGCCGGCGAGACCGAGACGGTGGGCGAGTCCGGCCGTTCGATCGTCGTCGAGACCGACGACATCGACCACTTCGGCAACCGTCGTCTGCGCAACGTCGGCGAGCTCATCCAGAACCAGGTCCGTACGGGCCTGGCGCGGATGGAGCGCGTCGTGCGTGAGCGCATGACGACTCAGGACGTCGAGGCGATCACGCCGCAGACCCTGATCAACATCCGGCCGGTCGTCGCCTCCATCAAGGAGTTCTTCGGCACCAGCCAGCTGTCGCAGTTCATGGACCAGAACAACCCGCTGTCGGGTCTCACCCACAAGCGCCGTCTGTCGGCTCTTGGCCCGGGTGGTCTCTCCCGTGAGCGGGCCGGCTTCGAGGTCCGTGACGTGCACCCGTCCCACTACGGACGCATGTGCCCGATCGAGACCCCTGAAGGCCCGAACATCGGCCTGATCGGTTCGCTCGCCTCGTACGGACGCGTCAACGCGTTCGGTTTCATCGAGACGCCGTACCGCAAGGTCGTCGACGGTCAGGTCACCGACGAGGTCGACTACATCACGGCCGACGAGGAGGACCGTTACGTCATCGCCCAGGCGAACGCGACGCTCTCCGACGACGAGCTGCGCTTCACCGAGCCCCGCGTCCTGGTCCGCCGTCGTGGCGGAGAGGTCGACTACGTGCCCGGCACCGAAGTCGACTACATGGACGTCTCGCCGCGCCAGATGGTGTCCGTCGCCACCGCGATGATCCCGTTCCTGGAGCACGACGACGCCAACCGTGCCCTCATGGGCGCGAACATGATGCGTCAGGCGGTGCCGCTCATCAAGTCCGAGGCGCCGCTCGTCGGCACCGGCATGGAGTACCGCTGCGCCACCGACGCCGGTGACGTTCTGAAGGCCGAGAAGGACGGTGTGGTCCAGGAGGTCTCCGCGGACTACATCACCGTGACGAACGATGACGGTACGTACACCACGTACCGCATCGCGAAGTTCATGCGCTCCAACCAGGGCACCTCGGTCAACCAGAAGGTCGTCGTCGCCGAGGGTGAGCGGGTCATCGAGGGCCAGGTGCTCGCCGACGGCCCGGCCACCGAGAACGGTGAGATGGCCCTGGGCAAGAACCTGCTCGTGGCGTTCATGCCGTGGGAGGGTCACAACTACGAGGACGCGATCATCCTGTCGCAGCGCCTCGTGCAGGACGACGTCCTCTCCTCGATCCACATCGAGGAGCACGAGGTCGACGCCCGTGACACCAAGCTCGGCCCGGAGGAGATCACCCGGGACATCCCGAACGTCTCCGAAGAGGTCCTCGCCGACCTCGACGAGCGCGGCATCATCCGGATCGGTGCCGAGGTCGTCGCCGGTGACATCCTCGTCGGCAAGGTCACGCCCAAGGGCGAGACCGAGCTGACCCCCGAGGAGCGTCTGCTCCGCGCGATCTTCGGTGAGAAGGCGCGCGAAGTGCGCGACACCTCGCTGAAGGTGCCGCACGGTGAGATCGGCAAGGTCATCGGCGTCCGCGTCTTCGACCGCGAAGAGGGCGACGAGCTGCCGCCGGGCGTGAACCAGCTGGTCCGCGTCTACGTCGCGCAGAAGCGCAAGATCACCGACGGTGACAAGCTCGCCGGCCGTCACGGCAACAAGGGCGTCATCTCGAAGATCCTGCCGATCGAGGACATGCCGTTCCTTGAGGACGGCACCCCGGTCGACATCATCCTCAACCCGCTGGGTGTCCCGTCCCGAATGAACCCGGGACAGGTCCTGGAGATCCACCTCGGCTGGCTCGCCAGCCGCGGCTGGGACGTCTCCGGTCTCGGTGACGAGTGGGCCAAGCGCCTGCAGGCCATCGGCGCCGACCAGGTCGCCGCCGGTACCAACGTCGCGACCCCGGTCTTCGACGGTGCCCGCGAGGACGAGATCACCGGCCTCTTCCAGGCCACGATCCCGAACCGCGACGGCGACCGGCTGGTCCAGCCCTCGGGCAAGGCCAACCTGTTCGACGGCCGCTCCGGCGAGCCGTTCCCCGAGCCGGTCTCGGTCGGCTTCATGTACATCCTCAAGCTCCACCACCTCGTCGACGACAAGCTCCACGCTCGTTCGACGGGTCCGTACTCCATGATCACCCAGCAGCCGCTGGGTGGTAAGGCTCAGTTCGGTGGACAGCGCTTCGGTGAAATGGAGGTGTGGGCCCTTGAAGCTTATGGCGCCGCATACGCCCTCCAGGAGCTGCTGACGATCAAGTCCGACGACGTGACCGGCCGCGTGAAGGTCTACGAGGCCATCGTCAAGGGCGAGAACATCCCCGAGCCCGGCATTCCCGAGTCCTTCAAGGTGCTCATCAAGGAAATGCAGTCGCTCTGCCTCAACGTGGAAGTGCTGTCCTCGGACGGCATGTCCATCGAGATGCGCGACACGGACGAGGACGTCTTCCGCGCGGCGGAGGAGCTCGGAATCGACCTGTCCCGGCGCGAGCCGAGCAGCGTCGAAGAGGTCTGACGGGTTGGCCGGCCGGATCCCTGTGATCCGGCCGGCTCTCCCCGGACCCGTTCAGACCATTGCTGAAGTGCCCCGATTTCTCGCGTGATGCGAGGGGGCTCGAACCCCCGAAAGAGGGATTGACGACAAGTGCTCGACGTCAACTTCTTCGACGAGCTGCGGATCGGCCTTGCCACCGCGGACGACATCCGGACCTGGTCCCACGGCGAAGTGAAGAAGCCGGAGACCATCAACTACCGCACGCTCAAGCCCGAAAAGGACGGACTCTTCTGCGAGAAGATCTTCGGTCCGACCCGGGACTGGGAGTGCTACTGCGGCAAGTACAAGCGTGTCCGCTTCAAGGGCATCATCTGTGAGCGCTGTGGCGTCGAGGTAACTCGTGCCAAGGTGCGCCGTGAGCGCATGGGCCACATCGAGCTTGCCGCTCCCGTCACCCACATCTGGTACTTCAAGGGTGTCCCGTCGCGCCTGGGCTACCTGCTGGACCTCGCGCCGAAGGACCTCGAGAAGGTCATCTACTTCGCCGCGTACATGATCACGTTCGTCGACGAGGAGCGCCGCACCCGCGACCTTCCGTCGCTGGAGGCGCATGTCTCCGTCGAGCGCCAGCAGGTCGAGAACCGTCGCGACTCGGACCTCGAGAACCGCGCGAAGAAGCTCGAGACCGACCTCGGCGAGCTGGAGGCCGAGGGCGCCAAGGCCGATGTGCGCCGCAAGGTGCGCGAAGGCGCCGAGCGCGAGATGAAGCAGCTGCGTGACCGTGCGCAGCGCGAGATCGACCGTCTCGACGAGGTGTGGAGCCGCTTCAAGAACCTCAAGGTCCAGGACCTCGAGGGCGACGAGCTGCTCTACCGCGAGCTGCGTGACCGCTTCGGCACGTACTTCGACGGCTGCATGGGTGCCGCTGCTCTGCAGAAGCGCCTGGAGTCCTTCGACCTCGACGAGGAGGCCGAGCGCCTCCGCGAGATCATCCGCACCGGCAAGGGCCAGAAGAAGACCCGTGCGCTCAAGCGCCTCAAGGTCGTCTCCGCGTTCCTGCAGACCAGCAACAAGCCCAAGGGCATGGTGCTCGACTGCGTGCCGGTCATCCCGCCGGACCTGCGTCCGATGGTGCAGCTGGACGGTGGCCGCTTCGCGACCTCCGACCTGAACGACCTGTACCGCCGTGTGATCAACCGCAACAACCGCCTCAAGCGTCTCCTTGACCTCGGTGCCCCCGAGATCATCGTGAACAACGAGAAGCGGATGCTGCAGGAGGCCGTCGACGCGCTGTTCGACAACGGCCGCCGCGGTCGCCCGGTCACCGGTCCCGGTAACCGCCCGCTCAAGTCCCTCAGCGACATGCTGAAGGGCAAGCAGGGCCGATTCCGTCAGAACCTTCTCGGTAAGCGTGTGGACTACTCCGCGCGTTCCGTGATCGTCGTCGGCCCGCAGCTCAAGCTGCACCAGTGCGGTCTGCCGAAGGCCATGGCACTGGAGCTCTTCAAGCCGTTCGTGATGAAGCGCCTCGTGGACCTGAACCACGCGCAGAACATCAAGTCGGCCAAGCGCATGGTCGAGCGCGGCCGCACGGTCGTGTACGACGTCCTGGAAGAGGTCATCGCTGAGCACCCGGTTCTCCTGAACCGTGCGCCCACGCTGCACCGTCTCGGCATCCAGGCCTTCGAGCCGCAGCTGGTCGAGGGCAAGGCCATCCAGATCCACCCGCTCGTCTGCACCGCGTTCAACGCGGACTTCGACGGTGACCAGATGGCCGTGCACCTGCCGCTCTCCGCGGAGGCGCAGGCCGAGGCCCGCATCCTGATGCTGTCCTCGAACAACATCCTGAAGCCGGCCGACGGTCGTCCCGTCACCATGCCGACCCAGGACATGGTGCTGGGTCTGTTCTTCCTGACCACCGACGGTGAGCTCCGTGACACCAAGGGCGAGGGCCGCGCGTTCGGCTCCACGGCCGAGGCGATCATGGCGTTCGACGCCGGCGAGCTGGCGCTCCAGTCGTCCGTCGACATCCGCTTCCCGGTGGGCACCATCCCGCCGCGTGGCTGGGTGCCGCCGGTCGCCGAGGAGGGCGAGCCCGAGTACCAGCCGGGTGACACCTTCCGGCTGCGGACGAGCCTGGGCCGCGCGCTCTTCAACGAGCTGCTGCCCGAGGACTACCCGTTCGTCGACTACTCGGTCGGCAAGAAGCAGCTCTCCGAGATCGTCAACGACCTCGCCGAGCGCTACCCCAAGGTCATCGTGGCGGCGACGCTCGACAACCTGAAGGCAGCGGGCTTCCACTGGGCCACCCGTTCCGGAGTCACCGTCTCCGTCGCGGACATCGTCGTCCCCGAGGCCAAGAAGGCCATCGTCAAGGGCTACGAGGACCAGGACGAGAAGGTCCAGAAGCAGTACGAGCGCGGTCTGATCACCAAGGACGAGCGCACGCAGGAGCTCATCGCGATCTGGACCAAGGCGACCAACGAGGTTGCCGAGGCGATGAACGCGAACTTCCCCAAGACGAACCCCATCTTCATGATGGTTGACTCGGGTGCCCGAGGAAACATGATGCAGATGCGTCAGATCGCCGGTATGCGTGGTCTGGTGTCCAACGCCAAGAACGAGACGATCCCCCGTCCCATCAAGGCGTCCTTCCGTGAGGGCCTCACCGTTCTGGAGTACTTCATCTCCACGCACGGTGCCCGTAAGGGTCTGGCGGACACCGCCCTGCGTACCGCCGACTCGGGTTACCTGACCCGTCGTCTGGTGGACGTCTCGCAGGACGTGATCATTCGCGAGGAGGACTGCGGCACCGACCGCGGCCTCAAGCTGAAGATCGCCGTCAAGGGCGCCGACGGCGTGCTCCGCAAGACGGAGGACGTCGAGACCTCGGTCTACGCCCGCATGCTCGCCGAGGACGTCGTCGTCGACGGCAAGGTCATCGCGCCTGCCAACGTCGACCTCGGTGACGTCCTGATCGACGCCCTGGTGGGCGCCGGCGTCGAGGAGGTCAAGACCCGCTCGGTCCTGACCTGTGAGTCCGCGGTCGGCACCTGTGCCTTCTGCTACGGACGCTCGCTCGCCACCGGCAAGCTGGTCGACATCGGTGAGGCGGTCGGCATCATCGCCGCCCAGTCCATCGGTGAGCCCGGCACCCAGCTGACGATGCGTACCTTCCACACCGGTGGTGTGGCCGGTGACGACATCACCCAGGGTCTGCCCCGAGTCGTCGAGCTCTTCGAAGCCCGTACGCCCAAGGGTGTCGCCCCGATCTCGGAATCCGCAGGCCGGGTCCGTATCGAGGAGACCGAGAAGACCAAGAAGCTCGTCGTCACCCCGGACGACGGGAGCGACGAGATCCCCTTCCCGATCTCCAAGCGCGCCCGTCTGCTGGTCGGCGAGGGCGACCACGTCGAGGTGGGCCAGAAGCTCACCGTGGGTGCCACCAACCCGCACGACGTGCTGCGGATCCTCGGTCAGCGCGCGGTCCAGGTCCACCTGGTCGGCGAGGTCCAGAAGGTCTACAACTCGCAGGGTGTGTCGATCCACGACAAGCACATCGAGATCATCATCCGGCAGATGCTCCGCCGCGTGACGATCATCGAGTCCGGCGACGCGGAACTGCTGCCGGGCGAGCTCGTCGAGCGCTCGAAGTTCGAGACCGAGAACCGTCGTGTGGTCCAGGAGAGCGGTCACCCCGCCTCCGGCCGACCGCAGCTGATGGGTATCACCAAGGCCTCGCTGGCGACGGAGTCGTGGCTGTCCGCGGCTTCCTTCCAGGAGACGACCAGGGTCCTTACGGACGCGGCTATCAACGCCAAGTCCGACTCCCTGATCGGCCTCAAGGAGAACGTCATCATCGGTAAGCTCATCCCGGCCGGTACGGGTCTGTCCCGCTACCGCAACATCCGGGTCGAGCCGACCGAAGAGGCCAAGGCCGCGATGTACTCGGCCGTCGGCTACGACGACATCGACTACTCGCCGTTCGGCACGGGCTCCGGTCAGGCCGTTCCGCTGGAGGACTACGACTACGGTCCGTACAACCAGTAAGCGAGTCGCTTGATACGACCTGAGGGCGGCCATCCCGTATGCGGGGTGGCCGCCCTCAGGCGTGTGCGAGGGCCGGGCACCCGTCGGGACGACAGTGCTGGTGGGCGGCGCTCACGGGGCTCCTGTGGACGCTACGGGCGCACAGCAGGTCCGGGTGGACAGCACTTGTTTTGACCGGAGTCGATGAGGTAGGTACGCTCAGACCTTGTGCCTGGGGTGTGCCTGGGCTCGTGTGCGTGTCCTCAACCGCATGGCGAGTCCGTCTTTGGCCACCGTGATCTGTGCATTCACTGTCTCAGGGCAGTGGCCCGCAGTATTCGACACACCCGACCGCGTGGGTCGGCGATGTTCCAGGTTAGTTTCACCGACGGCACACAGAAACCGGAGAAGTAGTGCCTACGATTCAGCAGCTGGTCCGGAAGGGCCGGCAGGACAAGGTCGAGAAGAACAAGACGCCCGCGCTCGAGGGTTCTCCCCAGCGCCGCGGCGTCTGCACGCGTGTGTTCACGACCACCCCGAAGAAGCCGAACTCCGCGCTCCGGAAGGTCGCACGTGTGCGTCTGACCTCCGGCATCGAGGTCACGGCCTACATCCCGGGTGAGGGACACAACCTGCAGGAGCACTCCATCGTGCTCGTGCGTGGTGGCCGTGTGAAGGACCTGCCGGGTGTTCGTTACAAGATCATCCGCGGCTCCCTTGACACCCAGGGTGTCAAGAACCGCAAGCAGGCCCGCAGCCGCTACGGCGCCAAGAAGGAGAAGTAAGAATGCCTCGTAAGGGCCCCGCCCCGAAGCGCCCGGTCATCATTGACCCGGTCTATGGTTCTCCTCTTGTCACCTCGCTGATCAACAAGATCCTGCTCAACGGCAAGCGTTCCACCGCCGAGCGGATCGTGTACGGCGCCATGGAAGGCCTCCGCGAGAAGACCGGCGCTGACCCGGTCATCACGCTGAAGCGCGCGCTTGAGAACGTCAAGCCCTCGCTCGAGGTCAAGTCCCGCCGTGTCGGTGGCGCCACCTACCAGGTGCCGATCGAGGTCAAGCCCGGTCGTGCCGCCACCCTCGCGCTGCGCTGGGTCGTCGGTTACTCCCGCGCCCGTCGCGAGAAGACGATGACCGAGCGGCTCATGAACGAGCTGCTCGACGCCTCCAACGGTCTTGGCGCTGCCGTCAAGAAGCGCGAGGACACCCACAAGATGGCCGAGTCGAACAAGGCCTTCGCGCACTACCGCTGGTAGTCGCTCACCCCATCGAGACCGAGAGAAGATTGAGCCTTATGGCCACCACTTCGCTTGACCTGGCCAAGGTCCGCAACATTGGGATCATGGCCCACATCGACGCGGGGAAGACGACCACCACCGAGCGGATCCTCTTCTACACCGGTGTGAGCTACAAGATCGGTGAAGTCCACGACGGCGCTGCCACGATGGACTGGATGGAGCAGGAGCAGGAGCGCGGCATCACGATCACGTCGGCCGCGACGACCTGTCACTGGCCGCTCAGTGATGTTGACCACACCATCAACATCATCGACACCCCCGGTCACGTCGACTTCACCGTCGAGGTGGAGCGTTCGCTCCGCGTCCTCGACGGTGCCGTCACCGTGTTCGACGGTGTGGCCGGCGTCGAGCCGCAGTCCGAGACCGTCTGGCGTCAGGCGGACCGCTACGGCGTGCCGCGTATCTGCTTCGTCAACAAGCTCGACCGCACCGGTGCCGAGTTCCACCGCTGTGTCGACATGATCGTTCAGCGCCTCGGCGCTGTCCCGCTCGTCATGCAGCTCCCCATCGGCGCCGAGGCCGACTTCAAGGGCGTCGTCGACCTCGTGTCGATGAAGGCCTTCGTGTGGCCCGAAGAGGCCGCCAAGGGCGAGATGTACGACACCATCGAGATCCCGGACACCCACAAGGAAGCTGCCGAGGAATGGCGCGGCAAGCTCCTTGAGGCCGTGGCCGAGAACGACGACGCCATGATGGAGCTGTACCTGGAGGGCACCGAGCCCACCGAGGAGCAGCTGCACGAGGCGATCCGTCGGATCACCCTGGCGTCGAAGGGCAGTGCCGACTCGGTCACCGTCACCCCGGTGTTCTGTGGCACCGCGTTCAAGAACAAGGGCGTTCAGCCCCTGCTCGACGCGGTCGTGCGCTACCTGCCTTCCCCCCTGGACGTCGAGGCCATCGAAGGCCACGACGTCAAGGACCCGGAGAAGGTCATCGAGCGCCGTCCCTCGGACGACGAGCCGTTCTCCGGCCTGGCGTTCAAGATCGCGAGCGACCCGCACCTGGGCAAGCTCACCTTCGTCCGGATCTACTCCGGTCGCCTCGTGGCCGGCACCGCGGTGCTGAACTCGGTCAAGGGCAAGAAGGAGCGCATCGGCAAGATCTACCGCATGCACGCGAACAAGCGTGAGGAGATCGCGTCGGTGGGCGCGGGCGACATCATCGCCGTCATGGGGCTCAAGCAGACCACGACCGGTGAGACGCTCTGTGACGACAAGCAGCCGGTGATCCTGGAGTCCATGGACTTCCCGGCGCCGGTCATCGAGGTCGCCATCGAGCCGAAGTCCAAGGGCGACCAGGAGAAGCTGGGTGTCGCCATCCAGCGCCTCTCCGAGGAGGACCCGTCCTTCCAGGTGCACTCCGACGAGGAGACCGGCCAGACCATCATCGGTGGTATGGGCGAGCTTCACCTCGAGGTGCTCGTCGACCGCATGAAGCGCGAGTTCCGCGTCGAGGCGAACGTCGGCAAGCCGCAGGTCGCCTACCGCGAGACGATCCGCAAGGCCGTCGAGCGCATCGACTTCACGCACAAGAAGCAGACTGGTGGTACCGGCCAGTTCGCGAAGGTGCAGATCGCCATCGAGCCCATCGAGGGTGGCGACGCGTCCTACGAGTTCGTCAACAAGGTCACCGGTGGCCGCATCCCCCGTGAGTACATCCCCTCGGTGGACGCGGGCGCTCAGGAAGCCATGCAGTTCGGCATCCTGGCCGGTTACGAGATGGTCGGCATTCGCGTCACCCTTCTCGACGGTGGCTACCACGAGGTCGACTCGTCCGAGCTCGCGTTCAAGATCGCCGGTTCGCAGGCGTTCAAGGAGGGTGCCCGCAGGGCGTCCCCCGTGCTCCTCGAGCCGATGATGTCGGTCGAGGTCACCACGCCCGAGGACTACATGGGCGATGTGATCGGCGACCTCAACTCCCGCCGTGGCCAGATCCAGGCCATGGAGGAGCGTCACGGCGCTCGCGTCGTGAAGGGCCTCGTGCCCCTCTCGGAGATGTTCGGCTACGTCGGAGACCTCCGCAGCAAGACCTCGGGTCGCGCAAGCTACTCGATGCAGTTCGACTCCTACGCCGAGGTTCCGCGGAACGTCGCCGAGGAGATCATCGCGAAGGCCAAGGGCGAGTAACTCTCCCGAGCTCACGCTTTAGGCTTGTCACCGGAGCCCGGTGAGGCATTCGGCGCGGCGCGCAAGCACCGCGGCGAATGCCCCCGGGACCCGGCATCCCAGCAAAGATCACCTGGCGCCGATGAAGCAAGGCGTACAGAACCACTCCGCAGGAGGACCCAGTGGCGAAGGCAAAGTTCGAGCGGACTAAGCCGCACGTCAACATCGGCACCATCGGTCACATCGACCACGGTAAGACGACCCTCACGGCCGCCATTACCAAGGTGCTTCACGACGCGTACCCGGACCTGAACGAGGCCTCGGCCTTCGACCAGATCGACAAGGCTCCTGAGGAGCGCCAGCGCGGTATCACCATCTCGATCGCGCACGTCGAGTACCAGACGGAGCAGCGTCACTACGCTCACGTCGACTGCCCGGGTCACGCCGACTACATCAAGAACATGATCACGGGTGCGGCGCAGATGGACGGCGCCATCCTCGTTGTCGCCGCGACCGACGGCCCGATGCCGCAGACCAAGGAGCACGTGCTCCTGGCCCGCCAGGTCGGCGTTCCGTACATCGTCGTCGCGCTGAACAAGGCCGACATGGTGGACGACGAGGAGATCCTGGAGCTCGTCGAGCTCGAGGTCCGTGAGCTCCTCTCCGAGTACGAGTTCCCGGGCGACGACCTTCCGGTCGTCAAGGTCTCGGCGCTCAAGGCTCTTGAGGGTGACAAGGAGTGGGGCCAGACCGTCCTCGACCTGATGAAGGCCGTCGACGAGTCCATCCCGCAGCCCGAGCGTGACGTCGAGAAGCCGTTCCTCATGCCGATCGAGGACGTCTTCACGATCACCGGTCGCGGTACGGTCGTCACCGGCCGTATCGAGCGTGGTGTCCTGAAGGTCAACGAGACCGTTGACATCGTGGGCATCAAGCAGGAGAAGACCACCACCACGGTCACCGGCATCGAGATGTTCCGCAAGCTGCTCGACGAGGGCCAGGCCGGTGAGAACGTCGGTCTGCTCCTCCGTGGCATCAAGCGCGAGGACGTCGAGCGCGGCCAGGTCATCATCAAGCCCGGTTCGGTCACGCCGCACACCGAGTTCCAGGCCCAGGCCTACATCCTGTCGAAGGACGAGGGTGGCCGTCACACCCCCTTCTTCAACAACTACCGCCCGCAGTTCTACTTCCGTACCACGGACGTGACGGGCGTTGTGACCCTTCCCGAGGGCACCGAGATGGTCATGCCGGGTGACAACACCCTCATGGACGTCGCGCTGATCCAGCCGGTCGCCATGGAAGAGGGCCTGAAGTTCGCCATCCGTGAGGGTGGCCGGACCGTGGGCGCCGGCCAGGTCACCAAGATCATCAAGTAGTTCCTGCTTGATCGTCTGACCTGGTTGCTCCGCACAGAGCACCGAGAAGGGCCCCGTTCCGCCGCGCAAGCGGTGGGACGGGGCCCTTCTGCATGCCGTCAGGCGGTGGCCGTGGGGCGCCGGATCATGAAGACATCCACCGGGTCCTCGCGCTCCAGGACGAACCCGTGCCGCTCGTACAGCCGCCGGGCCGCGCTGCCCTGGAGCACGTTGAGGCGGACCGGTGCTCCCTCGGCGTCCGTACGGGCCAGCAGGGTGCCCAGTACGGCCGAGCCGATGCCCCGCCCCTGGAGCCGCTGATCGAGGAAGAAGTTCTCCAGGCACCGGCCGTCCTCGAAGGGCCGCAGCGTGACACTGCCACCGAATCGGCCGTCGACGACGATCACCGAGGTGTACTCGGGCAGGTACGAGTCGCGCAGCCTCTGCCGCACCCGGTGTTCGTCGTAGCGGCCGAGGCGGACCAGGTCCGGGCGCATCACGACGGCCCGGATCTCGACCATGGCCTCAAGATCCTCTGGGGTGGCGGGGCGCAGAGCCCAGTCCTGAGTGGTACGTACATGCATGGCGGGAGTCTGTCAGAGGGGGACGCAGGGGCCCTGGCCGGTGGCAGTTGGAGGTGGGCATATCTGTCTGAAGTGGGATGCGCACCGCACACCCGGAGGCACCCGGGGACCTCGGGCGCCAGGTCCGGTCCGGCGGATCAGGGCCGGACAGCCCTCAGCGAGGGGACGGCAGGGCCGCGAGGGCCACCGGCGCCAGCGCGGCGTCCCGGATACCGCGCAGCACCTCCGCCCCGATCTCCGCCAGCCGGGTCCCGTCCGGTGGCGTCGTACCGAGCCCGATCGCGTATCCCGTACGGCCGCCGGCCGTCAGCGGGTGCGGCCAGATGCGGCAGCCGGCGGCGCCCGCGTCGGCGAGGGCGCCGGTCAGGGCGAGGAGACGGCCGCGCAGCCGCCCCTCGTCCGGGCCGGGCGGGACGGAGGCGAGGGCCCAGGCGGTGTGCTGTTCGTGCGGCGGCGGCGGGGTGCGGAGGAGGGCGTGCGGGTCGGCCCCGTCCTCCGCGGCCTCCAGGATCTCCCAGGCGCGGAAGAGCTCGGCGGTGAGGAGATCGCGGCCCGCGGGGGAGACCTGGGTGGTGCAGGAGCGTACGGGGGCGGTCGGGGTCAGCACGGTGACGGGGGCGCCGGTGGCGGTGGCCGGGACCGGGCCGATCGCCTCGCGCCAGTCCCATGCGGCCCAGGTCGCGAAGAAGTGCCGGAGCAGTGGGAGCGGTGGCAGGCCGCCCGCCTCGTGGGCGGTACGGGCCGCGAGGACGGTCCAGGCCAGTCCCGGCAGCCCGCCGCAGGGGGCGGAGTCGAGGCCCCTGGCCCGTGCCCATGCCTTGACGTCGCGGGCGAGGGCGGTGAAGGCCGGCCGGTGGGGCTCCGCGGCCGCGAGCACCGCGTCGGCGTCGCTCACCGCGCTCAGGGCCACGGCCGCCGCCTCGCCCAGTTCGCTCCGGCGGGCCACCGCCTCGGCGGGGGAGAGCGTCCCGGTCGCCACGGTGACCAGGTCGACGCCGATCCCGTCCAGGCGCCAGCGCAGCCCCGGCACCCGGGCTCCGGTGACCTCGCGGAGCTCTCGTGCCTCCGGGAGCGCGGCGGCGAGCCGTTGCCGTACAAGGGTCCGGTCGCCGGGGCCGGGCAGCGCCGCCACCAGGTCCAGGTCCGCTCCGGGCAGCGCGCAGCCGGTGCGCCGGGAGCCGACGATGTGGACCCGGGCGCCGGGGAGGGCGGCGGCGACCCGGTCCGCGATTCCGGCGGCCGCCGTCGGTACGGGCGGGCCCAGCTCGACCCGTACCCCGTAGTGATCGGAGATGTGGAGCCCCCCGGGGCCGGGTACGTCGCCGGTCAGGGTCGCCGTGCGGGGGCGCAGCCGTTCCGTGCGCAGCAGTACCCGGTCCAGCCGGGAGACGCGGCCGGAGAGCGAGGAGACGGCTGCCAGGGGGTTGGCGGACGGGTCGAAGGTCGGGGTCCGGTCGGCGGTGCCGTGCACCTCGTGCCAGGCATCCGTCATCGCGAGCCGTGCCTGCGGGCGGTCGCCGCCGTCGTTGAAGTCGCCGACGAGCACCACCTCACCCTCGACTCCGGCCAACCCCGTTGCCAGTTCGGCGAGTTCGGTGTCCCGGCGGGCGGCGCCCGCGGGGGAGTGGTCGCTGCTGAGGTGGGTCACGGCCACTGTGAGGGGGCCCTCGGCGGTGTCCACGACGGCTGCCGCCACGGCCTTGTGCGGGCCGAGGGAGTGCAGCGCCGCCTCGCGCACGGGCAGCCGGCTGAGCAGCAGCAGACCGCAGTCGCGGACGTCGGCTCCGGCCGGGTCGGTGGCGAGCGTGTACCGGTCCCGCACCCAGCCGCAGCCCAGCAGCAGATCCAGCAGGGCTGGCTCCGCCTCCTGGAGGGCGATGACGTCCGCGTCCGCCGCGTGCAGGGCGTCGAGCAGCAGGGGGCGGCGCCGGGCGGTGTCGATCCGGTCGCTGTCGTACCGGTCCCAGAGGGTGTTCCAGGTGAGGACGGTGAGCGGGGCGGCCGGGCCCGCAGGCCCGGGCGTGGCCGGTTGCCAGGTGCCCGTGGCGGGGGAGAAGGCGTGCGGCACGCGGGAGGTGAAGTACGGCGACGGCAGCCGGCGCGCGGCACGTATCCGCCCGGCGTCCGTCGCGTCGATCCGGTCGACGCCCGTTGAGCGGTCCCACACCGTCTCGCCGTCCGCCTCGAAGAACAGCACCCGGTGCCAGGGGATGTCGCCGCCCGGCGTGAACCGGTCCAGCGGTATCCGCTTGGGGTCCCGGCCGCGCTGGGCGACGCCCAGGACGAACCGTGCCGGGTCGAACCGGGCGTCCCAGCGGACCCGGTGGTAGATCTCCTCGCTCGTACGCATCAGGTCCGGTCCTCCACGGTTCCACTGGTGCCGATGTACCAGGTGCGGTGTGCCTGGCCGGGGTACGGCGGCACGAAGCGGTGCAGCTGGGACGCCAGCACCGGAGGGGGCACTGGGTGGTCGCGCCGCCCATTGCGCGCGGTGAGCTCCTCCTCGCCGATCCAGGCCACGGCATGGGTGACCAGCGCGTCCCTGCGGCGGGCGGTGGCGTGCACCAGGGAGCGCTGGTGCACGTTGAGCGAGGTGGCGTCCCAGACCACGGTGGCGCCGGGGACCAGCGCTTCGTCCAGCCGTCGCAGTCCCTCGCGCAGCACGTCCCCGTTGGCGCTCTGGTCGGCGCGGGAGCCGCGGGCCCGGCGCAGGTCGTCGAGGGAGATGCAGGTGTCGGTGCCGGGCAGCCCGCGGCCGAAGGTGCTCTTGCCGCTGCCCGACGGGCCGGCCAGGTGGACCAGGCGGGGGAAGTCGCCGGACCGCCACCGCCAGGTCGCGGCCACCGCTTCCTCCGCGGTGCTGATCCGGCCCAGGGCGTACGCCTCCCGGGCCTGCGCCAGGCAGCGGTCGGCCGCATCGGGCTCCAGACCGGCGAACGCCTCCCGGAGCCCGTCCGGCTCGTGCACCTCCTGGGCGTGCAGCTGCGACCACTCCACCTGTTCGCGGGCGTCCGGGGTGGCGGCAAGGCCGGAGGCCACCGCGTGCAGCACCGGCAGGCCGGCGGCCCACGACATCCGCACCAGTCCGCTGCGGCGTTCCTCGTCCGGGTAGGGGCGGTGCAGCAGGGGGGCGAGGCCCGCGAGGTCCGCGGTGCGGCGTGCGAGCGGCATGCCGAGCGGACCGGCCAGTGTCGGTGCCAGCGCGGCCCGGCGGGTGCCGTGCAGCAGGGCGGCCAGCACTCCGGTCAGCCGGTCGTCACCCGTGCGGCCCAGTACGTCCAGGGCGTCGGCCGTCGCGCGGGCGGCCGGTGCGTCGCCCGGGGCGCTGCCCACGGCGGTGGCGAGTGCGACGGGGTCCACCGGGGCGCCCGAGCGCACGTCCCACAGGGCGGCGGAAGGGCCCAGCCCGTTCTCCACCACCGCGGCGTGCATCCAGTGGGTGTCCGTACGGACGTGGCCCGGCCGCACCCACTTGGCCACCCGGCGGCCGAACGCGGCGGCGGGGAACTCCCCGGCGGGCCGTACGACGTAACCCTCCTGGCGTCCGGTGTCCAGGCGCAGGGCCCGCAGCGTCCGCTCCGCACGGGGGTCGAACACCCCGCGCCACAGGACCGGCGGGGTCGGGATGCCCAGGTCCCGCAGGAAGGCCACGGTGCGGTCCCAGTCCAGACAGCGGTCCCCGTCCCAGACGGAGAAGCCGTAGAAATGGCCCGCCAGATCGTCGTACGGGATCGAGTGGCGGGCGAACACGTTCTCGCCGCAGATCCGCCAACCCGCGGGGATGCGGGGGCCGATGAGCCCCTGGAGCGCCTTGACCCTGCCCCGGGAGGGGTGGTGCGCGGAGTCGAGGGAGCGGGCGTGCAGGCCGTCGGCGTACAGCGTGGTGTTCTCGCCGTCCAGCTTCTCGGTGACCACGACCTGCGAGCCGGTGAGCGCGGCGAGGTCCGTGATCCGTACGTCGTCCGAGGTGGCCCCGGGCGACCAGGGAAGATGCGGTGTCCGCGGATAGTGCGTACGCATGATTCCTGCCCCCGGTGACGATGCCCTTCCCGGCCGGCCACTGTAGGGGCGGCGGGCGCCGCACTCGACCGAATTAGCTGCCGGGGGAGGCGAACGGGCACGGGCGATGCGTGCCCGCGTTTGACCATCGGACCCCGGGGGGTAAGATCCTCCGCCCGATTGGCCAGGCTCACACCCCGTATGGCACACTGACCAGGTTGCTCGGTTGAGTGTCAATGCTGCGCGCCTCCCGCCGGGAGGACCGGAAGCGAGTCCCACAGTACTCGTCGGCCCCATGGGCCGGACGTACGGGAATCTTTCGGGAAGCGTATGTGTGCCACCGGCCAGGCACCCGGTGGGGTTCCTCCCCCGGCATCCGCGGTCTCAGGCCCGCACCCCCTTGGTTGGGATCTTCTCCGGAAGATTTTCGTAGAGGGGATGCGACACGCCCGACCGCGTGGGTCGGAGGCGGAGTAATCAGAACCCCGGGTTCCAGAGCGTTACGAGAGACAGGACTACTAGTAGCCATGGCGGGACAGAAGATCCGCATCCGGCTCAAGGCCTACGACCACGAGGTCATCGACTCCTCGGCGAAGAAGATCGTCGAGACGGTGACCCGCACTGGTGCGTCGGTCGCAGGCCCGGTGCCGCTGCCCACTGAGAAGAACGTGTACTGCGTCATCAAGTCGCCGCACAAGTACAAGGACTCTCGCGAGCACTTCGAGATGCGCACGCACAAGCGCCTCATCGACATTCTCGACCCCACGCCGAAGACGGTTGACTCGCTGATGCGCCTCGACCTGCCGGCTGGCGTCGACATCGAGATCAAGCTCTGAGGGGACGGGCCGAGATGAGCAAGAACATCAAGGGCGTCCTGGGCGAGAAGCTCGGCATGACCCAGGTCTGGGACGAGAACAACCGGGTTGTCCCGGTGACCGTCGTCAAGGCCGGTCCGTGCGTCGTGACGCAGGTCCGCACGAACGACAGCGACGGCTACGAGTCGGTCCAGATCGCCTTCGGCGAGATCGACCCGCGCAAGGTGAACAAGCCCCTCAAGGGCCACTTCGCCAAGGCCGACGTGACTCCGCGCCGCCACCTGGTGGAGCTCCGCACCCCTGACGCCAGCGAGTACACGCTGGGCCAGGAGGTCACTGCCGAGGTGTTCGAGTCCGGCGTCAAGGTTGACGTCACGGGCAAGAGCAAGGGCAAGGGCTTCGCCGGTGTCATGAAGCGTCACAACTTCAAGGGCCTCGGCGCCGGCCACGGCGTCCAGCGCAAGCACCGTTCCCCCGGTTCGATCGGTGGCTGCGCCACCCCTGGGCGTGTCTTCAAGGGCATGCGCATGGCCGGCCGGATGGGTAACGAGCGCGTCACCACCCAGAACCTGACCATCCACGCGGTTGACGCGGAGAAGGGTCTGCTCCTCATCAAGGGCGCGGTCCCCGGTCCGAACGGCGGCCTCGTCCTGGTCCGTACCGCGGCCAAGGGGGCTTGAGGTAATGAGCACCATTGACATCCTTTCGCCGGCAGGCGACAAGGCCGGTACCGTCGAGCTCCCCGCGGAGATCTTCGACGCGAAGACCAGCGTTCCGCTGATCCACCAGGTCGTTGTCGCTCAGCTGGCAGCTGCCCGTCAGGGCACGCACAAGACCAAGCGTCGCGGCGAAGTCCGTGGTGGTGGGCGCAAGCCTTACCGCCAGAAGGGCACCGGCCGTGCGCGCCAGGGTTCGACCCGCGCGCCGCAGTTCGTCGGCGGTGGCGTCGTCCACGGCCCGCAGCCGCGTGACTACTCGCAGCGCACCCCGAAGAAGATGAAGGCCGCCGCCCTGCGCGGTGCCCTCTCCGACCGGGCGCGTCACTCCCGCATCCACGTCGTCACCGGCGTGGTCGAGGGTGCCGCAGTGTCCACGAAGGCCGCCAAGACGCTGTTCGGCAAGATCTCGGAGCGCAAGAACGTGCTCCTGGTCGTCGACCGCAACGACGAGGCCGCGTGGCTCTCCGCGCGCAACCTGCCCCAGGTGCACATCCTGGACCCGGGCCAGCTGAACACGTACGACGTGATCGTCTCTGACGACGTGGTCTTCACCCAGGCCGCTTTCGAGTCCTTCGTGTCTGGCCCCCAGACCGCTGAGACCGAAGGGAGCGACGCCTGATGAGTGAGGCGACCGTTACCAGCAAGACCTACTCCGACCCGCGTGACGTTCTCGTCAAGCCGGTTGTTTCGGAGAAGAGCTACGCGCTGCTCGACGAGAACAAGTACACGTTCATCGTCGCACCCGGCTCCAACAAGACCCAGATCAAGCAGGCCGTGGAAGCGGTCTTCTCGGTCAAGGTCACCGGGGTCAACACGATCAACCGGCAGGGTAAGCGCAAGCGCACCAAGACCGGTTTCGGCAAGCGCGCTGACACCAAGCGCGCCATCGTGACCCTCGCTGAGGGCGACCGAATCGACATCTTCGGCGGCCCGACCTCCTAACGGAGGTCGAGTCGTCCGGAATCGGACGAGGACTGAGAAATGGGTATCCGCAAGTACAAGCCGACGACCCCGGGCCGTCGTGGCTCCAGCGTCGCCGACTTTGTCGAGATCACGCGGTCCACGCCGGAGAAGTCGCTGGTCCGCCCCCTGCACAGCAAGGGCGGCCGTAACAACACCGGTCGTGTGACCGTTCGCCACCAGGGTGGTGGCCACAAGCGCGCCTACCGCGTGATCGACTTCCGTCGTCACGACAAGGACGGCGTGCCGGCCAAGGTCGCGCACATCGAGTACGACCCGAACCGCACCGCGCGCATCGCGCTCCTGCACTACGCCGACGGCGAGAAGCGCTACATCGTCGCGCCGCGTGGCCTGGCGCAGGGCGACCGTGTCGAGAACGGCCCGGCCGCCGACATCAAGCCCGGCAACAACCTGGCGCTGCGCAACATCCCGGTCGGTACGACCATCCACGCCATCGAGCTGCGGCCCGGCGGCGGCGCGAAGTTCGCCCGTTCCGCGGGTGCCTCCGTGCAGCTGCTGGCGAAGGAGGGCACCATGGCCCACCTTCGTATGCCGTCGGGTGAGATCCGCCTGGTCGACGCCCGCTGCCGCGCCACGATCGGTGAGGTCGGCAACGCCGAGCAGTCGAACATCAACTGGGGCAAGGCCGGTCGCATGCGCTGGAAGGGCGTTCGCCCGTCCGTCCGCGGTGTTGCGATGAACCCGGTCGACCACCCGCACGGTGGTGGTGAAGGCAAGACCTCCGGTGGACGTCACCCGGTCTCGCCGTGGGGTCAGAAGGAGGGTCGTACTCGCTCGCCGAAGAAGGCATCGAGCAAGTACATCGTCCGCCGCCGCAAGACGAACAAGAAGCGCTAGGAGCGGGTTTAGATGCCGCGCAGTCTCAAGAAGGGGCCCTTCGTCGACGGCCACCTCGTCAAGAAGGTGGACGTCCAGAACGAAGCTGGCACCAAGAACGTCATCAAGACCTGGTCCCGTCGCTCGATGATCATCCCGGCCATGCTGGGTCACACCATCGCGGTGCACAACGGCAAGATCCACGTCCCGGTGTTCGTCACCGAGTCGATGGTCGGCCACAAGCTCGGCGAGTTCTCGCCGACTCGCACCTTCCGCGGCCACGTCAAGGACGACCGGAAGTCGAAGCGCCGCTAGCGCGGGGTGGAAACGACTATGACTCACACCGAAGGGACAACCATGGAAGCCAGGGCCCAGGCGCGGTACATCCGCGTCACGCCCATGAAGGCCCGCCGAGTGGTGGACCTCATCCGTGGCATGGATGCCACGGAGGCTCAGGCGGTCCTGCGTTTCGCCCCGCAGGCCGCGAGCGTGCCGGTTGGCAAGGTGCTTGACAGCGCCATCGCCAACGCTGCACACAACTACGACCACCCCGACGCTTCTTCGCTGGTCATCAGCGAGGCGTTTGTGGACGAGGGTCCGACCCTGAAGCGGTTCCGTCCGCGTGCTCAGGGCCGTGCCTACCGGATCCGTAAGCGGACCAGCCACATCACCGTGGTCGTCAGCAGCAAGGAAGGAACCCGGTAATGGGCCAGAAGGTTAACCCGCATGGGTTCCGGCTCGGCATTACCACGGACTTCAAGTCCCGTTGGTACGCCGACAAGCTGTACAAGGACTACGTCAAGGAAGACGTCGCCATTCGTCGCATGATGACGAAGGGCATGGAGCGGGCCGGCATCTCGAAGGTAGAGATCGAGCGCACCCGCGACCGCGTCCGCGTTGACATCCACACCGCCCGCCCGGGCATCGTCATCGGCCGCCGCGGCGCCGAGGCCGACCGCATCCGTGGCGAGCTGGAGAAGCTGACCGGCAAGCAGGTCCAGCTGAACATCCTCGAGGTCAAGAACCCCGAGGTGGACGCTCAGCTGGTGGCCCAGGCCGTCGCCGAGCAGCTCTCCTCCCGCGTCTCCTTCCGTCGTGCCATGCGCAAGAGCATGCAGAGCACGATGAAGGCCGGCGCCAAGGGCATCAAGATCCAGTGCGGCGGTCGTCTCGGCGGCGCCGAGATGTCCCGCTCGGAGTTCTACCGCGAGGGCCGTGTGCCCCTGCACACCCTCCGTGCGAACGTCGACTACGGCTTCTTCGAGGCCAAGACGACCTTCGGCCGTATCGGCGTGAAGGTCTGGATCTACAAGGGCGACGTCAAGAACATCGCCGAGGTCCGCGCCGAGAACGCTGCTGCCCGTGCGGGCAACCGCCCGGCCCGTGGCGGCGCTGACCGTCCGGCCGGCCGCGGTGGCCGTGGTGGCGAGCGTGGCGGTCGCGGCCGCAAGCCGCAGCAGTCGGCTCCGGCCGCCGAGGCCCCCAAGGCCGAGGCGCCCGCCGCTGCTCCGGCTGCTGAGAGCACCGGAACGGAGGCCTGACCGAAATGCTGATCCCCCGTAGGGTCAAGCACCGCAAGCAGCACCACCCGAAGCGCAGCGGTATGTCCAAGGGTGGCACGCAGGTTGCGTTCGGCGAGTACGGCATCCAGGCGCTGACCCCGGCGTACGTGACGAACCGTCAGATCGAGTCCGCTCGTATCGCGATGACCCGTCACATCAAGCGTGGCGGCAAGGTCTGGATCAACATCTACCCGGACCGTCCCCTGACGAAGAAGCCTGCCGAGACCCGCATGGGTTCCGGTAAGGGTTCTCCCGAGTGGTGGATCGCGAACGTCAAGCCGGGTCGGGTGATGTTCGAGCTGTCCTACCCGAACGAGAAGATTGCTCGTGAGGCGCTCACCCGCGCTGCTCACAAGCTTCCGATGAAGTGCCGGATCGTTCGGCGCGAGGCAGGTGAGTCGTGATGTCGGCCGGTACCAAGGCGTCCGAGCTGCGCGAGCTGGGCAACGAGGAGCTCCTCAACAAGCTCCGCGAGGCCAAGGAAGAGCTGTTCAACCTCCGTTTCCAGGCGGCGACCGGACAGCTCGAGAACCACGGCCGGCTCAAGTCCGTCCGTAAGGACATCGCCCGGATCTACACCCTGATGCGCGAGCGCGAGCTCGGCATCGAGACGGTGGAGAGCGTCTGATGAGCGAGAAGACTGTGACTGAGACGAACACTGACCGCGGTTTCCGCAAGACCCGTGAGGGTCTGGTCGTCAGCGACAAGATGGACAAGACCGTCGTCGTCGCTGTTGAGGACCGCGTCAAGCACGCGCTGTACGGCAAGGTCATCCGCCGTACGAACAAGCTCAAGGCTCACGACGAGCAGAACGCCGCCGGCGTCGGCGACCGTGTCATCCTCATGGAGACCCGGCCGCTGTCCGCCACGAAGCGGTGGCGCGTCGTCGAGATCCTCGAGAAGGCCAAGTAATTCCTGAGGGGCATTCCCCTCAGGCAGGTTCCGCCAGGCTCGGTGGGGAGCCTTCGTAAGTCACTTACGGAGCTCCCCACCGGGAACCGGCAGACGATCAGGAGATAGACGTGATCCAGCAGGAGTCGCGACTTCGCGTCGCCGACAACACGGGTGCGAAGGAAATTCTCACCATCCGTGTTCTCGGTGGTTCGGGTCGCCGCTACGCGGGCATCGGTGACGTCATCGTCGCTACCGTCAAGGACGCGATCCCCGGTGGCAACGTGAAGAAGGGTGACGTCGTCAAGGCCGTCATCGTTCGCACCGTCAAGGAGCGTCGTCGCCAGGATGGCTCGTACATCCGCTTCGACGAGAACGCCGCCGTCATTCTGAAGAACGACGGCGACCCCCGCGGCACCCGTATCTTCGGCCCGGTGGGCCGTGAGCTGCGCGAGAAGAAGTTCATGAAGATCATCTCGCTCGCGCCGGAGGTGCTGTAAGCATGAAGATCAAGAAGGGCGACCTGGTTCAGGTCATCACCGGTAAGGACAAGGGCAAGCAGGGCAAGGTCATCGTTGCCTACCCTGCTCAGGACCGCGTCCTCGTCGAGGGTGTCAACCGGGTCAAGAAGCACACGAAGGCCGGTCAGACCGCTCGCGGTTCGCAGACCGGTGGCATTGTGACGACCGAGGCCCCCGTCCACATCAGCAACGTGCAGCTGGTTGTTGAGAAGGACGGCAACAAGGTCGTTACTCGCGTCGGCTACCGCTTTGACGACGAGGGCAACAAGATCCGCGTTGCCAAGCGCACCGGTGAGGACATCTGATGACTACCACCACAGCGCCGCGTCTCAAGACGCGCTACCGCGAGGAAATCGCCGGCAAGCTGCGTGAGGAGTTCTCCTACGAGAACGTCATGCAGATCCCCGGCCTGGTCAAGATCGTGGTCAACATGGGTGTGGGCGACGCCGCCCGCGACTCCAAGCTGATCGATGGCGCCGTGCGCGACCTCACCACGATCACCGGCCAGAAGCCGGCCGTCACCAAGGCCCGCAAGTCGATCGCGCAGTTCAAGCTGCGCGAGGGGCAGCCGATCGGCTGCCACGTCACCCTCCGTGGTGACCGCATGTGGGAGTTCCTGGACCGTACGCTGTCGCTCGCGCTGCCGCGTATCCGTGACTTCCGTGGTCTGTCGCCGAAGCAGTTCGACGGCCGTGGCAACTACACCTTCGGTCTCACGGAGCAGGTCATGTTCCACGAGATCGACCAGGACAAGATCGACCGGGTCCGGGGCATGGACATCACCGTGGTCACCACGGCGACCAATGACGACGAGGGTCGTGCCCTCCTTCGTCACCTCGGCTTCCCGTTCAAGGAGAACTGACCGTGGCGAAGAAGTCCCTGATCGCTAAGGCCGCCCGCAAGCCGAAGTTCGGCGTCCGCGGGTACACCCGCTGCCAGCGCTGCGGCCGGCCCCACTCCGTCTACCGCAAGTTCGGCCTGTGCCGCGTGTGCCTTCGTGAGATGGCTCACCGTGGCGAGCTGCCGGGCGTGACCAAGAGCTCCTGGTAATCCTCCTTCGCCCCTTGGGCGTTGGGATTATCCGGAAGCTCTCGGTAAGTATCTGGTCGGCAGGAGCCCGCCCGCACATGCCGTAGGCTTGTGTGGTTGGGCGCCTGCCGCCCTAGACCGACTTACTACGCCGTAGGTCCCCGCACCGCACCCGTCCCGCCACTGAGTGGGGAGAGGGATGGCGCATACAGGAAACCCCGGCGAGAGAGGCCGAAGGCCAACTCATGACCATGACTGATCCCATCGCAGACATGCTCACGCGTCTGCGTAACGCGAACTCGGCGTATCACGACGACGTCAAGATGCCGCACAGCAAGATCAAGTCGCACATCGCGGAGATCCTCCAGCAGGAGGGCTTCATCACCGGCTGGAAGGTCGAGGACGCCGAGGTCGGTAAGAGCCTCGTTCTCGACCTGAAGTTCGGGCCGAACCGCGAGCGCTCGATCGCCGGCATCAAGCGAATCTCGAAGCCGGGTCTGCGTGTATACGCAAAGTCCACCAATCTGCCGAAGGTCCTGGGCGGCCTGGGCGTGGCGATCATCTCCACGTCCCACGGTCTCCTGACCGGCCAGCAGGCCAGCAAGAAGGGCGTAGGTGGGGAAGTCCTCGCCTACGTCTGGTAGTCGGGAACGGAGGAAAAGCTCATGTCGCGAATCGGCAAGCTCCCCATCCAGGTTCCCGCCGGTGTGGACGTCACCATCGATGGCCAGACGGTCGCGGTGAAGGGCCCCAAGGGTTCCCTCTCGCACACCGTTGCCGCGCCGATCGAGGTCACCAAGGGTGAGGACGGCGTCCTGAACGTCGCCCGCCCGAACGACGAGCGTCAGAACAAGGCCCTTCACGGCCTGTCCCGCACGCTGGTGGCGAACATGATCACCGGCGTGACCACGGGATACATCAAGGCGCTCGAGATCAGCGGTGTCGGTTACCGCGTCCAGGCGAAGGGCTCCAACCTGGAGTTCGCCCTGGGCTACAGCCACCCGATCCTCATCGAGGCCCCCGAAGGCATCACCTTCAAGGTCGAGTCGCCCACGAAGTTCACTGTCGAGGGCATCGACAAGCAGAAGGTCGGCGAGGTTTCGGCGAAGATCCGCAAGCTGCGGAAGCCCGACCCGTACAAGGCCAAGGGCGTCAAGTACGCCGGCGAGGTTATCCGCCGCAAGGTCGGAAAGGCGGGTAAGTAAGCCATGGCATACGGTGTAAAGATTGCCAAGGGCGACGCCTACAAGCGTGCCGCCCTCAAGCGCCGCCACATCCGCGTCCGGAAGCACATCTCCGGTTCGCCCGAGCGTCCGCGCTTGGTTGTGACGCGTTCGAACCGCCACATGGTCGCTCAGGTCATCGACGACATCGCGGGCCACACGCTCGCGTCGGCGTCGACCCTGGACGCTTCCATCCGCGGCGTCGAGGGTGACAAGAGTGCCCTCGCCAAGCAGGTCGGGGCCCTGGTCGCCGAGCGCGCCAAGGCCGCAGGCGTCGAGGCCGTCGTGTTTGACCGCGGTGGTAACCAGTACGCCGGGCGGATTGCCGCTCTGGCTGACGCCGCCCGTGAAGCCGGGCTGAAGTTCTAAGCCCCGGTTCCTACGCACAGCGGACGTAACAGAGAGAGGTAATTCCAATGGCTGGACCCCAGCGCCGCGGAAGCGGTGCCGGTGGCGGCGAGCGGCGGGACCGGAAGGGCCGTGACGGTGCTGCGGCCGAGAAGACCGCGTACGTCGAGCGCGTCGTCGCGATCAACCGTGTCGCCAAGGTCGTGAAGGGTGGTCGTCGCTTCAGCTTCACCGCGCTGGTCGTGGTGGGCGACGGTGACGGCAGCGTCGGTGTCGGATACGGCAAGGCCAAGGAAGTTCCCGCGGCCATCGCCAAGGGCGTCGAAGAGGCCAAGAAGAGCTTCTTCAAGGTTCCGCGTATCCAGGGCACCATCCCGCACCCGATCCAGGGCGAGAAGGCTGCGGGCGTTGTCCTGCTCAAGCCTGCTTCCCCCGGTACCGGTGTGATCGCGGGTGGCCCGGTGCGCGCCGTTCTGGAGTGCGCCGGCGTTCACGACATCCTGTCGAAGTCGCTCGGTTCTTCGAACCCGATCAACATCGTGCACGCGACGGTGGCGGCCCTTCAGGGCCTGCAGCGTCCCGAGGAGATCGCGGCTCGCCGTGGTCTGCCCCTCGAGGACGTGGCCCCGGCCGCTCTGCTCCGTGCCCGAGCGGCGGGTGTGTGATGGCTCGCCTCAAGATCACGCAGACCAAGTCGTACATCGGCAGCAAGCAGAACCACCGCGACACCCTTCGTTCGCTCGGGCTCAAGCGCCTGCACGACGTGGTTGTCAAGGAGGACCGCCCCGAGTTCCGCGGAATGGCTAACACCGTCCGCCACCTCGTGACGGTTGAGGAGGTCGACTGACATGGCGGAGAACCAGCCGCTGAAGGCCCACGACCTCCGGCCTGCCCCCGGCGCCAAGACCGCCAAGACCCGTGTGGGTCGAGGCGAGGCGTCCAAGGGTAAGACCGCCGGACGTGGCACCAAGGGCACCAAGGCCCGCTACCAGGTTCCGGAGCGCTTCGAGGGTGGGCAGATGCCCCTCCACATGCGTCTCCCGAAGCTCAAGGGCTTCAAGAACCCGTTCCGCACCGAGTACCAGGTCGTGAACCTGGACAAGCTCGCGACGCTCTACCCCCAGGGTGGAGAGGTCACGGTGGCCGATCTGGTCGCCAAGGGTGCGGTGCGCAACAACCACCTCGTCAAGGTCCTCGGACAGGGCGAGATCTCCGTGGCGCTGCAGGTTTCGGTTGACGCCGTCTCCGGCTCCGCCAAGGAGAAGATCGCCGCTGCGGGCGGCACCGTCACCGAGCTCGTCTGAGGCAACTCGGACCATTCGGTGGCCTGAACATCCGACCGGGGATGCCTCTCATTTGGGGCATCCCCGGTTGGTCGTTCCTAGGGGGGCATGTACGCCGGTAAGGTGGCCTCCGTTGCTGTGGTAACCCCTGGACGCATCCGTCCGGGGACCTTTGACTATTACGTATTCGTCGATCCTCAAGACCGTCACCTCTACGCATTGCGCGGGGGTCGCAGGAGGCACCGTGCTCACCGCGTTCGCCCGGGCGTTCAAGACGCCCGACCTGCGCAAGAAGCTGTTCTTCACGCTCGGCATCATCGTGCTCTACCGGCTCGGGGCACATATCCCGGTCCCGGGAGTGAGCTACGAGAACGTCCAGACCTGTGTTGACCAGGCAAGCAAGGGCAACAACAGCCTCTTCGGCCTGGTGAACATGTTCAGCGGTGGTGCACTGCTGCAGATCACGATCTTCGCGCTCGGCATCATGCCGTACATCACGGCCAGCATCATTCTTCAGCTGCTGACCGTGGTGATTCCCCGACTCGAGGCGCTCAAGAAGGAGGGGCAGTCCGGCCAGGCAAAGATCACGCAGTACACGCGTTATCTGACGGTCGCGCTCGCCATCCTGCAGGGCACCGGCCTGGTGGCCACGGCCACCAGCGGCGCGCTGTTCAGCGGCTGCCCGGTCGCCGACCAGATCGTCCCGAACCACTCCATCTTCACGACCATCGTCATGGTCACCACGATGACCGCCGGCACCGCCTGCGTGATGTGGCTCGGTGAGCTCATCACCGACCGCGGCATCGGCAACGGCATGTCGATCCTGATGTTCATCTCGATCGCCGCCAGCTTCCCCGGCGCCCTGTGGGCGATCAAGACGAGCGGCAAGCTCGCGGACGGCTGGATCGAGTTCGGCACCGTCATCCTGATCGGCTTCGTGATGGTGGCCCTCGTGGTCTTCGTCGAGCAGGCCCAGCGCCGCATCCCGGTGCAGTACGCGAAGCGCATGATCGGCCGAAGGTCTTACGGTGGTACGTCCACCTACATCCCCCTGAAGGTCAATCAGGCGGGTGTGATTCCCGTCATCTTCGCTTCTTCGCTGCTCTACATCCCGGCCCTGATCGTCCAGTTCTCCAACTCCACCGCGGGCTGGGCGACCTGGATCAAGGACCACTTCGTCAAGGGCGACCACCCGTACTACATCACCGCGTACTTCCTGTTGATCGTCTTCTTCGCCTTCTTCTATGTGGCGATTTCGTTCAACCCCGAGGAAGTCGCCGACAACATGAAGAAGTATGGTGGCTTCATTCCGGGTATCCGGGCTGGTCGACCTACTGCCGAGTACCTGAGCTACGTGCTCAACAGGATCACTTGGCCGGGCTCGCTGTACCTGGGTCTGATCGCTCTTGTGCCAACGATGGCGTTGGCAGGCTTCGGTGGCGCCAACCAGAACTTCCCGTTCGGCGGGACAAGCATCCTGATCATCGTGGGTGTGGGTCTGGAGACCGTGAAGCAGATTGAGAGTCAGCTCCAGCAGCGCAATTACGAAGGGTTCCTCCGCTGATGCGAATCGTCCTCGTCGGCCCGCCGGGTGCCGGCAAGGGAACGCAGGCTGCGTACCTTGCCAAGAACCTGTCGATTCCGCACATCTCCACGGGCGACCTCTTCCGCGCCAACATCAGCCAGGGCACTGACCTTGGCAAGCAGGCCCGCGCCTACATGGACGCGGGGCAGCTGGTGCCGGACGAGGTCACGATCGGGATGGCCAAGGACCGGATGTCCCAGTCGGACGCGGTCAACGGCTTCCTGCTCGACGGCTTCCCGCGCAACGTGGGCCAGGCCGAAGCCCTTGATGTGATGCTCAAGGACGAGGGCGTAGAGCTGGACGCGGTCCTCGACCTCGAAGTACCCGAGGACGAGGTCGTGAAGCGGATCGCGGGCCGCCGCATCTGCCGCAACGAGAGCGCGCACGTGTTCCACGTGACGTACAACCCGCCGAAGACCGAGGGTGTCTGCGACACCTGCGGGGGCGAGCTGTACCAGCGCGACGACGACAGCGAAGAGACGGTCCGCACGCGGCTCGAGGTCTACCACACGCAGACCGAGCCGATCATCGACTACTACAGGGCACAGGACCTGGTGGTCACCATCTCCGCGCTCGGCAAGGTCACCGATGTGACCGAGCGGGCCATGGAGGCGCTCAAGAAGTCCGACGAGGGCTGAGAGCAACCGTAGTACTTGTGCAGTCGGCCGCGGGGGCCAAAGTGGCCGCCCCCCCCGTATTTAGGGCCCGCAAGATGATTAAAACCCCCTCATCACCCACCAAGCAGAAAAGCTCCCCGCAAACGTGAACAAAAAGTAAACCCAGCAAAAAAAAA